>JAVCCE010000074.1 GCA_030765645.1 Candidatus Hinthialibacter antarcticus
ATATTTATTCAGAAACAGGCTCCGGCATTTCACAAATTGACAAACCAATCAGGCGTGGGTGGAACTCTGGGAGCGCCTGTGCATAAGGGCTTGAAAGCCCGCACTGAAGCGAGCAGAGTTGTACCCACGCCTAATACAGTGAAAGATCAAAGATTTATGAAAAAGCGTCAATAAAACGCAATTTAATTTGTGATAAAGTATCCAAATACCGGAAGAACCAAAATTAATTACATGAGACGGATTGACTACGATTCGCTTTTTTTCTTGAGGGTCTGGTGATATTCGGAGCGGCGGCGGCGATACTCGTCAGCGGACATGGTCGGCGTTGGGTCTTCGCCGTTCTGCATCTTCTCATAGATGTTCTGCAGAAAGGGGATGCACCAGCCGCAGCCCGTGCCTGCGCCGTGACATTCGCTCAACTGCGACGCCACTTTGGGCTGATGGCGGCGAATATGCTTGACGATCTTGCCGTACGGCACATGATAACACATACAGATTTCGCGGTCGTCGTCGTCGCGTTTTTTAGAAGGATCGTTGATATCAGACATGCGTTCATCTTACCCGCCGAAGGCGAAACAACAATCCACGCGCTAGGGCTCGTCGCTGAGCGCGTCCGGCAGCGGCAGAAGTAGTTTCTCACGCCCCTGCTGCGCCGCTTCGACCACGGCCTCACGAAACGGACCGCCGAACACATCGTCTAATATTTCAACCACAGAAGGATGCAGCGTCTTCGAGTTCTTGCGGCGCTTGGCGTTGCAATGAAATTTCATTGCGTCATCGACTACCGAGAGCGTCTTATTGCTCCCGCCGGAAATCGCCAGCGGCCATAAGATGCACGAACGCGGCTTGGCGGTCGGGACGGGAGCGCCCAGACGCAGCGCTGCTGAGTGCAGACCGCAGCGCATCTCATCGCCGTGGGCGTAGGCGAACACGCATTGCCCGTCGCCGTTTTCGTCGATGCAATACAGGCCGTCGTCGACGGGTTCGATCACGTTTTCGTAGCCGCCGTCAACAATCAGGTCGGGGCAGTCGCGCGAGGCTTCGGCGATGAAGCCGTCGATCTTGGCGATCTCGGCTTCGCTGATACAGATTTCATAATGCCCGCAGCAAAACGGCTGGGCATGGCCCGCGCAACTATCGCACACATGATTAATCGAACACAACGCGGCTATATCAATTTCAATTTGGGACCGCTTCATAAAGTGAGCACTTTCGTTCTTCCCTCGACAGTAACTCGTTTTTGCAGAGTTATCTTGCCTCACCCGCGTTTGCCTGAGTCGCCGATGAAGTGTTCGGAGCGGTCTTTAAACAAAATATTAAACGTGGTCAGGGTGCCGTAAATCTTGGTGATGTATTGTTGCAGGTCGATCTTGTCTTCTTCGGTCAGCACCTTATGCGCGTTGATTTTTTGTTCCATCACCCGCAGCCGGTCGCGCAGCATGACGATTTTATGAAAGAAGCCGTCGATAGGAATCTCCTTCGCGCCAGTGCCGCCGCGCGGTTCCATATACAGTTTGCCGCCGATCCACTTCTCGGCGATGGTGGTATGCCCCACCGGCAGGTCTTCTTGAATGAGTTCGCGTAAAATTGATTTGAGTTCTTCCCGGGTCATTTCCATTTTTGCTTCCCCTACAAGGTTGATGTGTATGGCGCGGCGAAAGCTCGCGCTCCCTAGAATCATCGTAGCGCAGCGCCGGTTCGTCAATATCGGTTTTGCGCGTTTTCTGCTTCGCTCATATCGCGGTTTGTGACGTTTTTCGATACAATGAGCTTATTAGAGTGTTTCTTAATCTAAGCGTAAAGCCTGCCTGCCGCAGGCAGGGGCTTAGCGATAGACACAAAAACTCATTACGAACCGATTTTTGAATATCACAATAAAAATGTCCGGAGACGGTTGAAAGCATGAACAGCAAACGGGAAATTCGCATCGGTATCATCGGCGTAGGCATGATCGGGGTGGAGCACATCCGTGGATTTAAGGTCATTCCACGCTGCAAAGTGTTCGCCATCGCCGACCCTGACGAGGGCCGTCTGAAAAAAGTCAGCGCGGAACACTCGATTCCGTTGTCGTTTAAGAACTACAAAGAGTTGCTCGATCATGAAGAAATCGACGGCGTGGTGATCTGTGCGCCGCCCTTTGCGCATGAAGAAATCGCGACCGCCGCGCTCAAAGCGGGCAAGCACGTGTTGACCGAAAAACCGATGGCGCCCAACCCCGCCGCCGCCAAGCGCATCAACCGCATCGCGAAGCGGGCCGGGCTTTGGCTTGGCTCCTGCTCATGCCGTTTTCGTTTTAGCCCAACGGTAATGAAAGCGAAAGAAATTGTCGAATCAGGCGATTTGGGTGAAATCTACCACATCTCGATGTCAGGCGTATCGCGCCGCAACCGCCCCGGCATCGACTACCACGTATCCGCCGCCTGGAACCTGGACAAATCAAAATCCGGCGGCGGCGCCGTCATGGACTGGGGCATCTATGACCTCAACATTTTGTTTTGGTTGTTCCCTGACTTAAGCGTAAACGCCATTGATGGATTTTGCTTCCAGGGCGTCGATGACCCGCAGGTGGGCGACCTTAAATTTGACGTCGAAGAACACGGCGCAGCGTTGTTGCGTTGTTCGAAGGGAATCAACGTCATGTGGGAACGCGCCTGGGCCGCCCACATGAACCGCCAGCCGCGCATTCGCATTTACGGCTCGCAGTCGGGCCTGGCGTTTGACCCGGTGGCGTGGTCGCGCGATGTGTTTTTTGAAATTTATGAAGACCGTAGCGGCAAGCCGGTCACCATTGCGCCCGACACCGACTTCGACCCGTGGAACGTGCATATCAGCATGGCGAGCGACTTTGTCAGCGCGATTCAGAAAAACCGGGCGCCGATTACCACCGGCGAAGAAGAAGTGAAATTTCTAGACATCATCTACGCGCTCTATAAATCAAACCAGAAAAAAACGTCGGTAAGGGTGTAGTAAAGAAGGTCTGAGAGAACACAAACAAACGGCGGCGGGGCGTTATTTCCCGCCGCTTTTTCGTTGTTTATCCATAAAGGCCATGCCCAGGCGGGATTCTTTTTCGGCGGATTTCATCGGTCGCTGTTCAAACGGAAGCAACCTGTCAGGGAGCATCTGCATCCACATAGGCATAGAACGGGGTGAAGATACGTCACCCTTCGCGTCGGATATCTTATTTTTAATTTCCAACGCAGCGATATCGAAAAGGCAAGATGAAAATTTTTTCACACCGCCATCGGAATACAGAATCGATCCATTTTTAAATACTAAGTTTTGTATTGGATAATTCCAGTTCATCGACTTAGACGTGATCTGCTGTATTTCGTGCCCTCCTATTAACCTTAAATTTACTCCACTGCCTGAAATTTTTTTATATAATGCAGTTTTGAAAAACAAAAAATCACCATTATGAATCTTTAGGTTTTGTATGGTAACAAAGATTTTTTTCGACATGAATTCAACGCCTGTAATTTCTAATTCAGTGGCGGCTCTGTTCTCTTGGAAATCAACGCTATTTGAGTGCAGAGTTGCTTGAGAGCGTGTCAAACCAGATCCAATAGTCATGATTTCTCTGCAATAATAAGGTATTTTCTCAAAGGAAGGTTGTTCGTATTCTATGCAAAGATTGGAAATCATTATTTTATTTTCATTCGGAACATACTTAAATGATTCTAGTTTTATTGTCGGTGTGTTTTCATGAGCGGCGAAATAACTAATCTTAGCTTCATTTATAGTAAAAATTTCAACTTCATTACTTCCAATTTTCGACACCTGAATAGTATAACGATCTATCCAAAGTGATATCACTAGTAGGCAGATGCAAAACAGAAAGCACAGTAGTGAATAGCCTTGCTTCATTGTTTGAAACTGCTCAAATAATGCAATTCATGCAAATCCCAATAATTGACCACGCTATCGCCATTTATATCGCCGCCTGTTACAGCTAACAACCCAGCAAAAACTCGATCAAGCAGAGAGAGGTAGCGCGCAATTGATTGTGCGTCCTGGCCAGTATTTAAGTAAAACAAATGGACATTTTGAGGAGTTTTTCGAATGGCTACACTTTCAAGACCGTCGCGAATGTTTTGAGTACCCAGCAACCAGTTCTTTAATGCTGAACGGAAAATCTGTTGTATTTCCGCTCTGCCAGACAGAAGATCTGGATATTCGATTAAAAGAGAATCAAGAACAATTGGATCGGTTGGAAAAGGGTAATATTTCTCCGCTGCAACTTTTGGTTCCATCCCTAGATCAAAAGCATTTAAAGCAAGGATCATTGATTTCATTAACAATAATATGCCCGAACTGATTTTCACGTCACCATTATCAATTTGGACCCATCCCGTTCTTGCCGCCGTTAGATCAGTCTCTTCCTCATTGACTTCATCGGGATAGACTTTTTTATCATATTGTATTGGAGGGATAAAAGCAGTCGCATCAGATTGATTAATTACCTTTTCTAAATGTTCCAAAGACAAGTCGATTACAGGCAGTATATTTTCAACTCCATATAATTGAATTTCACTCACTTTCATCATCGTGTCTGTTGGGTTATCAATTCGTGACCCAGATGGAAACAAGTCAAAATCAATCTGGAATTCATTGTAAATAGAAACAAGCTGTTGATCAGGATTCTCAATCAGGTTAATTATTCGAAGCACTGCCGCATAGAGATTCGATTCAGGGTCATCAGGCGCAATTTCGAGAAATTGTAATTGGTCATCAAGCGCTTCCTGACAACGGTTATTTTTGAGCAATTGCAGCAAGTATTTTAAACGCGAATTTGCAGATTGCACACTAATCTGAAATCTTCCTGTTGATCCATTGTATGGCTCAATTTTAATCAAATATTGACCCGAAGTCAGACAAGTCCACTCCAAGTATTTTGAATTTTCATCCCAAGGGTCATTAAGTGCGAGAACCGTTGTACCATCTGTATCGTAAAGCCCTAATTGGAATTGCTCGAGAGAATCGGGTGATGCAATGATGATGTATTCTATGCCGCCTTGCGCTTCAAATGAAAAGAAATCGCTTTCATCAGAACTTTCGAAAACGCCCGAAATCCAAACCCCTGTTTCTAAAGGGGATATAACACTTTGTGGTTTAGTTGTGTTCTCAGCAAAAGAAGTGGATGCAAAGCACAACATCAGCGCTATAAAACCATATAATTTTCGCATCACATCAGCCCCCCGTTTATTTCTTTATTAAATACTGCATGATATAAAACAAAATTGCAAGAGTTTTTTTTCAATTAAAAACCATTTCCCCCGCCCTAGAGCGTTTGTCAAAAAGATGTCCGTAAAGCGCGCCCGCAGCCCAATGTCATTAACTTAAGGGGTGGCGAGCCAAGGCGCCGCGAATCCCCCCTGACGCTTTCAGCGCCGTCCCCCCTTAAAAAGGGGGGCTAAAAGTCTTAAGTCAATGACATTGCCTCTGTATCTCCCCCATCTTGGGGGAGAGGATTCTGCGGTAGGGCGGGTTCTTAACCCACCTAGAAAATCCTAGACGGGGCGTTATTTCCCGCCGCTTTTTCGTTGTTTGTCCATAAAGGCCATGCCCAGGCGGGATTCTTTTTCGGCGGATTTCATCTTCTTTCGTTCAAATTCTTTTGCGTCATGCTTCGAGCGTCCAGTCGCAAGCCGGTCGAGTTCGCCCAACACGCTATCGTTCAACGCAAACCCGCTGCTCATCAGTTCGTCTTGAACGGTTCCCGGGACGCAGACTTCTTCCTGAGGATTTTTTTCGAGCCACTGTTTTTTGAGCCAGCTGCGCACAAACACTGACGAAAGTTGCACCCCGTTCATCGGCTCAATCTCTTTGACTAACTCAGCGACAGGGTAGAAATCCTGGTCGGAGCAATGCAAAAACGCATAAACCGTCACCAGTAGGTCGAGTTCTTTTTCCTCACAACCCTCACAGCACAGGCTTTTCTCGTCGATGGACTTCAATTGCCCGCAGATCATACATTTTTTTGACGGCATGGTTCTCTTTCCAGTTCAGCAATGTTCAACAAACCATTCTACTATCCTCTATAAGAATCGGAACATCAAAACGGTTTCTTAACAAAAAAACCGCCCGGCGGAATTTTCTACCAGACGGAACTCTTGGGAAACAACTCGAAGCATCTCTAAAAAATACTGATGATATGGTTTTTCGACCTATCAAAAACTGATAACTCTATTTTGGCATGGGTGCATCTCCGAGAGCGCCTGTGCATAAGAGCCTGAAAGCCCGCACTGAAGCGAGTGGAGTTGTACCCATGCCCTTCTCAGCGAAAGATCAAGTAACTTTGAGATGGTTTCGAGAGTCAATATCATTTTGCGTTCTGGTCATAAATACTATCAAAAATGCCTGCGTCTTGCTGGTTTGCACTGCCGCCGCCGAACTCACGTTCAGGGATGATAACCAGCGCACCCAGGCGGTTCTGGCCATTATCGCGGCGGTTATAGCCAATGATGATGGGGCGCCCGATGCGCCCGGTGACGGCGTTGCGTAAAATCAGCGAGTCTTTTTCACCGGAGGAAAAAGTGAACGGGGCTGCGCCAGTGGTCTTGTTCATTTCCACTCCAGTTCCTCCGCCCATTCCACCCATCATCCCCGTGCCGCTTGAGGATTTGAATGAAACCGGCGCTCGAATGCCAATGCCCGACATGGGACGGTTTCCACCGCCCTGTTCGAATACGGACACATCCAGACGAAAGCCTTCATCCTGTCCGTCGGCGCTTTCCATCACCAGTTTCCAGTCGCCCAGCGGCGCCTCGACCGTCCCCGGCATTGAAGTATTACCGAACCAATAGCCGGTCACATAGAGAGCATTACCAAGTAGGCTTTTCAGCGTCCCTTGGACATTCTGTGGAATTTCAATACGGCTCGGTTGCATCGTTTGAGAGGGTTCACGAGCTTCGATTTGGTCAACGGTAATTTTTAATCCGCCAAGTTGAACAATCTTATCTCTCAACCGGAGCGCTGCTCCTTTTTCAAACCCAACGCCGTATAGTTGATACGTTTTTTCATTAGGAGTACGGCTTAATCGGGTAATTTCAAATGCATCATCATTGAGAGTAAAAAGGTTCTCTATTTCTAACTCTTCCAATGCGGTTACCACCATGCTGAATTCTTCAACGACTTTGTCATCATTGTCAGAAAGCGCTTGGTTTTCAATCGCATACACCCGCACCGCCATGTCGGCGGTCTGGATCGGCTCCGGCGCAATGGGTTCTGTATCCAGCGTCCTCAAGACGTCTTCAAATAATTTGAAACCGCTTTCGTCGCCGACGACGATTAAACTGCGGTTGCTGGGGTGCATTGAGATATTCAACTTGCCGCTGAACAATTTTTGCATGATGGGCAAAATGGCTTCGACCGGGGCGTGTTGCATTTGAAATACCCGTATCTGCACATTGGCGTCTTTCTCCCAGTCAATCGCGGGCAAATCAGGAACCGTACGTCCCCCATAAAAACTTTCTACGCCAAAACCGCCGCCGCCGCTAAACCCACCTGAAGCAGTGCTGCGGCGATTTGAGGGTTCACTGCGTGGCAAGACATTACTCATCCGGTTCTGTCGCTGAACCTGTTGTTGTAATTGTTGAATCTGTCTTTGTAGTTGCTGTCGGTCTTGAACCATATCTTCAACAGGGATTTCGCCAATTAGAGGGAGATCATCGTTTGCTTCTGGCTGGGCGAGTTCCTGCTCATAAACTTCCGCCTGCGACCAAACACCCGGCTGGATAGCAAGCATCGCGATAAGGCATACACTGAAATATCGAATCTTCATCATAGAGTCTCCTCATTTGTTTTATAAATTCAGAACCACCTGAATGGCGCCATTTTCGCTGGTTCCGTGAATGACTTTCTTTTCACCCTTCGGATCACTGGAGTCGATCACCAGGACGGGGTCTTCAATATTGGAATAGACCATATCGAGCGCCTCGCCGCGCACGGTTTGAAAGGCGTCGAACTGCTCAATGACAAGTGGATTGTTTACAGGTTGCACTTCTAAAACAGGTTGTTGTCTGCTTTCTGATTTATGATCTTGTTGGGCGGGGGCGTTCATGGTGACGACGATGCCGCAGATCATGCCGATCACAAACACCGACGAAGTCTTCCAGGCGGAATGAAGCAAGCCATAGTACCAAGGCGCGGCGTTGGGGCCGGCCTTCGCCCAGGCGGCCTCAAACTGCTCAACTTTTTCATGTGGAGCCAGCGCGGGCGCCCCGGCCTCTCGCATTTGGTCGAGCGCTTCGCTCAACGCCTGGTATTGCGCCTGTAATTGGGGCGACGCCTGCAATTGCTCGCGCAGTTCCGCCGCGCGCGGAGAATCCGCCTCGTAATATAATGCGACGAAGTCTTCATCCGTGATTTTCTTCATGATGTTCCATCACCTCTTGATACGGGGCCAACGCCTTGCGTAATACCCGCGCTGCCCTGTGGATATGCGTTTTGACTGTTCCTTCGGAGCATTGCAGCGCCTGCGCGATCTCGGCGTAGGCGGCCCCTTCATAATGCCGCAACGTAAATGCGGCCCGCTGCGCCTCTGACAGCAGCCCCAGGCAGGCGTGTACTTTCAACTCGAAGGCGTTTTCATCGGTCTGACGCCGCGCTGATTCTGGTTGCTGAATGTTTTCAAAGACAAATTCATTGTCTGTCTCTTTTTTGCGCCGACGGCCTTGCTTGCGGTGCTCATCAATCGCGGCTCTCACGGCGATGGTCCGCGCCCAGGCGACGAAAGATTTGCTGCCGTCATAACGGGCGAGATTGCGAAAAATTTTGATCCAGGCTTCTTGAGAACCGTCTTTGGCGGACGCATGGTCAAGCAGCACACGGTAACAGACAGCAAAAATGCGGTCAGCGTACCGGTGATAGAGCTGCCCGGCGCTGGCTTGGTCGCCGTTCGCCGCAGCCCGCGCAAGAGTCGAATCGCTGCTTGTCTGCATTCCCTCAGTCAAACTGGTTTCTGATCAATTGAGAATCTCATTTCGCCTGTCACCCTTAATGTACGCCCGATTGGGGGGACGGGTGTACACAAAATTTCATGGATACGAACAACTTTTTCATTTTTCTTTATTGATATGCTCGCTGAACGGCGACAATTACCTGAGAAGTGAGTACAATTTCGTGATGAAATGAGCCTCAGTGCTCTAAATGCCTTGACGGGAGCCCGCAAGTCGGCTACTTTTTCCCTCTTGCGTGACTTTTTACGGAAAATGGAATAGAACATGAAAAGCCATATAGCTACTCAAAAAGAGATTCAACAGGCACACAAAGTACACCTGATCGACGCGGAAGGCAAAGTGATGGGGCGCCTCGCCAGTGAAGTCGCGAGACTTCTAACTGGTAAGAATAAGCCTATTTACACGCCGTTTCTTGACACTGGCGACCACGTCATCATCATCAACGCCGACAAAGTTCGCCTCACGGGCAACAAGTTGGAAGACAAGAACCATACCTATCACACCGGGTACCCGGGCGGACTGAAACAGTCTCCCTATCGCATCGCGATGGCCGATAAGCCCGTGACCATGGTCACCAAGGCGATTTGGGGCATGTTGCCCAAAACGCGGTTGGGTCGCCAGATGTTGAAGAAACTGCGCGTCTACAAAGGCCCGCGACATCCCCATACCGGTCAAAAGCCGGTTCCTTTAGAAGTTAAAGCTTAGGAGATTAGTGAACGATGGGTGAATCCTACATTTCATACGGCACAGGACGCCGCAAAACTTCGGTTGCGCGGGTTTATCTAAAAAACGGCTCCGGCGAAATTATCATCAATGGTCGCAAAGCGCCCAACTATTTGATGCGTAAATCGTTGGAGATGATCGTCAATCAGCCCTTCGACGTCACCGAAACGGTGGGCAAGTTTGACGTATACGCCAACATCGGCGGCGGCGGACTCAGCGGTCAGGCGGGCGCGTTGCGCCACGGCATCGCCCGCGCACTTTGCGCGTTTGACAGCAAGTATCGCGCGTTCCTCAAAAAAGCAGGCCACCTGACCCGTGACCCGCGTATGGTCGAGCGTAAAAAATACGGTCAGCCCGGCGCCCGTAAGCGCTTCCAGTTCTCGAAACGCTAGAGCACGCCGACATACCTATACAGTCAAAACGGGACAAGCAATTCGCTTGTCCCGTTTTTGTTTGCACGAATTTTATTATGGTTCTTCCGTAAATTTGGATACTTTTTTTAGAGCGTTTGTCATAAATATGTGCGGAAAGCACGCCCGTAGGGCTCAGCGATAGATACAGGTATGAAAACTCAAGCCGCACAGTATTCTGGCAACCACTATAAAAATTGAATTGAGATTTCACTGCATGTGGCATGAGTACAACTCTGCTCGCTTCAGTGCGGGCTTTCAGGCCCTGATGCACAGGCGCTCCCAGAGTCGCACCCATGCCTGAATTGGTTTGCCAATTTTTGATATGCAGGAGCCCGTTTCTGAATCAAAAAAATGACCATCCATCAATGCAAGAACTCACTTACCGGATGAACCTTTATTAAACCGAAACCCCACCTCCCCCAATAAAAAATGCCGCTGAAACCATATCGGCCCCAGCGGCATTGAGTTGATTGGTGGATGGACGGTCTACATTTCTTCGGTGTCAGTATCGGAGGCAAAGCGTGTCGAGCCGGAATGGTTTGGGTCGGCCAACAGGCGTTGCTTGCGTTCATCGGCTTCTTGCTGCATGCGGTCTTCCTGGTCTTGGGCTTTGCGTTTCGCAATGCTGCGAACCGTTAAGTTGATTCCAAGCGCGATGAAGATGCCGAGGGTTCCAAGAACGCTAATCAGTTTCGCGGCAAGTCCGGTTGCGACGGCGGCAATGAGTGCTGACAAGAACCAGCAGGTCACAACCCAGACTGTCCGCCCCATTTTGAGTTGCGCATCGCCCCGGTGAAAAACGCGGTCAGCCCACCCGGTTGAAACGACCGCCGCAAACGAGACGTAGGTGGTAGAAACCGGCAGGCCGATTCCCGACGCGAACGCGATTACGCTGGCGGATACGGAAGTAATCACTGATGCGCGTAGGGCGTCATAGTGTTGAATTTTTGTCGCTTCTTCTATTGGCGCTTCGGGCGCCAGGGCTTCTTCTTCATGTTGTTTTGGAACAAACAACCCGGCGACTTTTATACACCATTTTGGCGCGTAGAGACGGACGATGTCTCCCTGGCTGCCTGTATTGACTTCTGAACGGGTGACGCGCTGGGCGTTGCGGGTGGTCATCCCGAGAAACAACAACACGCCGCAGCATAACAATAACCAAGCGGGGACATCAAGTTCCGGCGCCAGTTCACCGTGCTGTAGAATCATAATCGCCGCCAAGCCGGGCGACGTGCAGTTCGCCAGGTCATTTTGTCCAAATGCGACAGCGATGGCCATCATTCCAATAATCGCCATGGTTGGGAACAAGCGCAGCCGAAATTTATCGCCGCCAAAGTGCAAAACGACAACGGTGAGAAACGTCATCAATCCCCAAACCAAAATCATTACCAGAAGAAAACCCGAATTACTGAGTACATCGAGCGTTTCGGAGCGGATCATTTTAATGAAAGATAAACTCTTCATCCCCTTAAAAACCATAAAATAGAGTAAGCCGGTCAGCAGCGCCCCGGCGATCCAAGGCCCGTGGAGTTTGATTCGCTCCATGTTCGTACAGTCTTTTCCCATGGCGCCGCGAAAGGCGCGTTGAATCAGAAATCCGGCGATTCCGCTGACAAAGATCGAACACACAATGGCAAAGAGAACTTCAAGGCTTTTCGAGCCGCTGACCGAATCAAAGCCGCCTAGCATCAATCCGCCGCCCAACAGCGAAAATACGAGGCCTGCCGTCGTGGAAATAGGCATTCCAAAAGCGGAAAATGAATAGAGCAAGACAGTATCAGTCAGATAAACGCCTAAATAAATCGCGAGCGCATCGGAGAGGGAGAGCGTTTCGGGAAGGAAGATGCCTTTGCGGGCGGTTTCCATGACGGGCGACGACGCCCAGGCGCCAATGATGACCGCAAGCCCCGCGAGGTAAACTGCGTTTCTGCGCTTGAGGACGCGGGCGCCAAACACGGCGTTGACGATATTGGCGGCGTCATTTCGCCCGACCTCAATCGTGTCCCAGATCAGCATTCCTACGGCAATCGTAACAGCAGTGATGACAAAAAACGATGGTTCAAATCCCATGATGTTCCTTATAGTTCGAAGACTTCAGATAGCGGACTAATTTTTGGGGGGGCTCTAGATACAAAATCCCCAGTCTTGCTCATAACATAACAAAGTCCTAGCCTTGTTGGACAGGCCGTGGCATCATTTTAATGTAATTCTAACATTGAGGGGACAGCGACTAAATCGCCGCTCAAAATAATACTGCTCTATTGCCTGTTTTTCACTAATCTCGAAGCCCTAGCCCAGTTGCAAGCAGCCCCAGGGCTCAATCCGAATAGAATTCTATCTACCACTATAAAAAGTAGACAAGCGCTTTTTTTGCCCAATTGAAAGAATTTTCTTCTATATTCGTATATAAACGTAACGCGAATTCGAAGGGAAAACTCATGCGCAAACTCGCACCGTATAAAACCAAACGAGGCGCCATCGTCGCTCTGGATAACGGCGGTCGATTTTATAATTTTCTGACACAGGCGGATGACGGCGAGATTTCTCCCGCTGAGTTAGGAAAAGCAGCAGGCGTTTTCTCAAGCCGTCAGCAGATGTTTCTTTATCTTGAGATGGCCATCGCCGAACTCGACGACCAATCGGTGACGGACATTTTTAAGCATCTGTCGCCCGCTCTCAAAAATTCAGCGAAAAAATTTAGACCCGTTCACTACACGCCCGCCGAAGCCACAGCCAACGGCAAGCCGTCGAAATCCGCTATCGTGATTGGAACGCCAACATATATGGAATCTTGCTCCGATTTCGTTGGATTTATCTTTATTCCAATCAGCACGGGCAAAACCACCACCATGATGATGGTTCCAATTATCGACCAATATGATGTGTATGAAGTACGCGATCGGGCGACCGACCAGCAGTTTTTGCTGGCCCATACCAAGGGACAGAAGAAACTGGAGCCAGTCGAAACCCGCTTTGGCGGGGTCATCAAAAAACTTCAGGCGAAAAAAGGCAAACCCCAAAAGCATAAGGTCTTTCTCGAAACCCTCTACTACACCCCAAACCCCAAGAACCGCCGGGCGACTATTTAAAGTGGACATAAAAATAGGGGCATAGCGTCGCGCCATGCCCCTGCGGTTTCAGTTATGTAAAAAAGCCGACTTCGCTATACGCCTTGGATGCAGCGCACGGTGTCGCGGGCGAAGACCAGCTCTTCATTGGTCGGGATCGCCCATACGCCGACTTTACTCGACTCAGACGAGAACTTGCCCTCGCGCCCGACGCACGCCTTGTTGAGTTCTTCATCAATTTGCAGCCCCATAAATCCCAGGCCGTCGCATGAGTCAGAGCGCACCAGTTCTGAGTTTTCGCCGATGCCGCCCGTGAAGATCACGTGGTCAACGCCGCCCATCGCCGCCGCATAAGCGCCGAGGTATTTCTTGATGCGGTACGAGAACATATCCAACGCAATCTGGGCGCGTTCGTTGCCGTCGAAGGCAGCTTTCTCGATCTCGCGCATGTCGCTTGAGACGCCGGAGACGCCCGCCAGGCCGGAGTGTTTATTCATCAAATTGTTGGCCTCGCCAAAGGTCAGTTCTTCTTTGGCGGCGATGGTGGTAATGATCGACGGGTCCATGTCGCCGGTGCGGGTGCCCATCAGCAGCCCCTCGAGCGGCGTAAAGCCCATGGTGGTATCGACCGACTTGCCGTGGTCGAGCGCGGTCATACTGCAACCGTTGCCCAGGTGGCAAGTGATAATTTTCAGATGGTCGCGGTGGGTCCCGACTAACTGACCCAAACGATACGAGACATAACGGTGCGAGATACCGTGGAAGCCATAGCGGCGAATGCCGTGTTTTTGGTAAATCTGATATGGCAGGCCATAGAGATACGCCTTGGGCGGCATGGTTTGGTGAAACGCCGTGTCGAACACCGCAATATGCGGGCAGTTGGGCAGCACCTCTAAACACGCGTAATAGCCCTTCAAGTTCGCGGGGTTGTGCAGCGGCGCAAACTCGACGCAAGCGCGGATTCCCTTAATCACGTCTTCGTCGATCAGAACGGAAGACTTAAAGAATTCGCCGCCGTGGACGACGCGGTGACCAACGGCGTCGATCTCGTCCGGCGACGAAACCACGCCGCGTTCGGGGTCGGTCAACGCTTTGAGCAAGTGTTGAATCGCCTCTTCGTGGCCCAGAATTTCGATAGGCTCTTTGTCTTCGGGTGGAAGCGAATCTTTCTTTTCGGGCAACGTCAGCGGGTTTTCATTCAGCTTTTGATAACGCAGAATGGCGGGCGAAAAGCCGATCTTCTCGACCATGCCCATCGCCAGCACAACTTCGGTCTGTTTGTCGATGGCTTCTAAATCGGTTTCAATCAGTTGAAATTTTACAGATGAACTGCCGCAGTTTAACACTAAGACTTTCATGGCGCCGTGACCTGATGTCCTTTCAATTATGCCGTCGCGCGCCGTTTTCCGGCTTGCGCTTGTACGGCGGTGATCGCGATGGTGGTATAGATGTCTTTTGCGCAGCAACCGCGCGAAAGGTCGTTGACTGGCAGCGCCAGTCCCTGCAACAAGGGGCCGTAGGCTTCGGCTTTGGCCAGACGCTCGGTGAGTTTATAAGCGATGTTGCCCGCGTTGAGATCGGGAAAGATCAGCGTATTGGCCTGGCCCGCAACGCTGCTGTCGGGCGCTTTGCGTTTGCCGATGGCTTCGATCAAGGCGGCGTCGGCCTGCAAGTCGCCGTCGAGTTTTAACTCAGGGAACTTCTCTTTGGCGATTTTGGTCGCTTCTTTCACTTTATCGACCAGCGGGTGGTCGGCGCTGCCGTAGGTGGAAAATGAAAGCATCGCCACGATGGGTTCAACGCCGGTGAGCGCTTCCATCGAGACCGAAGAGGAATAGGCGATATCGGCCAGCTGCTCCGCCGTCGGATCGGGCACCACCCCGCAGTCGCCATAGCACAAGGTTCCGCCGTCGCCGTACTCGCAATCGGGGACGATCATCAAGAAGCATGACGACACTGTCTTGATCCCCGGTTGTGAGCCGATAAACCACAACGAAGCGCGGATCACGTTGCCAGTCGAGTTGACGGCGCCCGCCACCATGCCGTCGGCTTCGCCCTGGCTGACCATCATGGCGCCAAAATAGAGCGGATCGCTCAACACTTTAGCGGCCTGCTCAACTGTCATGCCTTTGTGTTTGCGTTTTTCGGCGAAGGCTTCGGCCCATTCTTGATTTTTGGGATGGGCGGCGCGGTCGATGATGGTAATGCCGTCGAGTGAGACGCCTTTGCTGGAGGCGGTTTGTTGGATAGCGGCAGGATCGCCCAGCAGGAGAACTTCGGCGACGCCCTCGTCTGCGGCCTGTCGGGCCGCTTCGATCATGCGGTCATCGGTTGCTTCGGGTAATACGATTCGCTGCGGTTTGTCTTTGGCTTCCTTGAAGATTCGGTCCAGTGGATGCATAGCGCCAAAATGACCTTTCTATTGAGTGAGTTAACAAAATGCGCGTTTTGGGTCTTTTTCTTCTATGATATTTTTTCACAAACACTTACTACCGCTTGCGGCGATTTTGAAGCCGCAAGCGGTTCCAGCGTCTAATTCAACCTTTTTGTCTGCCGCGCTATGCGCGTTTTTCGGTCACTTTCTCCTTGTGTCGTCTGGCTTGCGTTTCGATCTTTTCGACCGCTTTATCGACGCAGCCTAAGACATTGTCGCCTTGTTCGCGAACATGCATGACTTTCTGCAATCCATGAAACGTGATCTCGACGATTTGACCGGTGTCGTTTCGTTCTAACACGACATGCGCCTCGCCGGCGCCTTGCGCATATTTCTCCAGCTTTGATACTTTTTTCTCGATGTAGTCCTTGAGGTGGTCGGAAAGGCTGTGACGGCGGCTCGTTATTGTGGTTTCAATCAACGCCCTCTCCCCTTTCTATGGCCATGATTCGCCCGTGGTTTGATGCTTGAACTCAGATGACGATCCCTATGTAGCAAGGTAGCATAGCCCTCGCGGGAATCCAAGTTCCCTCTTGAGAATTTGCCCCAGTCCCGAAGCAGTTTTTATCAATTCTTTCGGTCTATATCTATTTTACTTCTTCAAATCAAAAGGCAATCATCATTTATTCCATTAAACAGAAATAGGACGATTTGTCTAAAAAATCCCGCCGGAATTGAGATTCAAATGGATGAAAATGCTAGCGTATTGAGGTCATCTTCATGCCTGCATTGGCACTTATTCGACTGACCGCATCGACTTTCGCGTCAAAAAACATTACAAAAACTTGAGGTTTTTCTCTGGTCGCCGATACTATAATTCATACGATATACATTTATTTTTATTGACGTCGGTCGATGAAAAAAACACAAAACGTAATACTTTTTCATTGACAGCAGAGAGAATCCAGCGTACCTTAGTGAAATTATGCGGGGAACCTGATTCTTGACTCAAGGGGAAAATCTGCTTTAGTGTCACAGTTAAACTATGTCTATTGCCCCATTTAACAACGAATGCTTCAGGGGCTTTTTTAGGGTTTTGAGGGATATTCCAAAGCCGGACTGCTTTGAATGATGAAGCCCATGAAACGGAATATCCTAGCCCAAGCATCGTTGGACGAGGTGATGCGCGAATATGCGCAACGAGCAGGCCTCGACTTCGATAGCGCCGTACCCGCATCGGTAAGGGCTAGATTACAACGTGAAACTTTTCGCTCCGAGGGGAGACTGCATCTGATGCTCACCGCAGCGTCGATCGTCTACTTCGTGGTTTGCCATGTATTAACGCAACCAGTGCGACGCTTGGCGATTCGCCAAACAGCGCCTGTCTATGCGACCGCCGGGCTATTGATCGCCGTTTGTCTTGCGGTGTATGGAGCTGCGTGGCCGAAACCCGAGGTACAACGTAACTTTAGAGAAGTGGTTGAGTCGTTTTCGATCTCATTAGAAAACGGCGGCGCCATTACGAATTGGGATATCCATGAGGCCGAAGCGCATGAGCCGTTTCATGGTCTCGCCCAAAATATCCCCAGCGAACTATTACCCGACAGCTACCACGGCATCGTCATGCAGCCGTTATTGGTGCAAACGCCGGTTCTGCCCCATGATGAATGGCTCGAAGAGAGTGGGGCGCCGTTATTGGCCCAATCCAACATCCCCGACATTCAGCCGTCAGACGACAAAACAACCGTCGCCAAAACGATCGAACCGCCCAAGCCTCTCGAAAAAGGGGTGAAATACACCATTCAAAGCGGCGACAATATGTGGTACGTCGCCAAGCGCTTCGGCGTCAAACACGACAAACTGGTTGCGTATAATCCATTGGTGAACCCCCGCGCGATGCAGCCTGGCGACAAGATATACGTCCCGGGCGTCACCGAGCCGATGTTGAAAAACATCATCACCAATCGAATGATTATGCCCATCGCCAATACTACCATCACCTCTAACTATGGAATGAGAAAACACCCCTTGGGCGGAGCGGTTCGCTTCCACCACGGGATTGACATCCGCGCCAAGTATGGAACGCCAATCAAGGCCGTTCTGCCCGGCATCGTCAAAACAGCCGCCTATCAAGGCAGCAAAGGCAACACCGTCATCATTCAACACGACAATGGTCTCCAAACGGTTTATGCGCACTGTTCAAAATTCAAAGCGAAACGCGGACAGCGGGTCAATCAGGGCGAGACGATTTCGTATGTCGGCAACACCGGCCGCGTAACCGGAACCCACCTGCACTTTGAAGTCTTAAAAGCAGGCAAGTCGCAAGACCCGATTAAGTATTTGCCCTACAAACCCCGTTACGTAAAAAGCAGCCGCAACCGAAGTTAATCGGCGATTTTCTTGATTGACAAAACGATGATAAAAAAACGCCCCGGCAATCACCGGGGCGTTTTTCATTTTCAAAAGATACGAGGCTGATATTATTTGAAAGAAGAAAGAAGGATGTCGCCTTCTTCAACTTCCACTTTAATCGTCTTGCCGCCGCCGTTTAAATTCAACATTCTTGCAGAACATAAGGATTATTGTTTGTCGTCTGGCTCATCCGGCGCGTCTGAGTCATCTTCATTGTCAGTCTGGTCGAGTTCGAAGACCTGCTCAATGGGAAACTCTTCCTGACCGGACGCCATATCGAGCACCAGATATTCGCAGTCGCCGTCTTCGAGGATGCCCAGCAACACATCGCGTTCAATCTCGACGCTCATCATCTTCACGCCAAAGTCGACCAGCCATTTCGCCAGGATTTCTTCGTTAGACCACACCGGAACAAAGCCCACGTCTTCGGCGTCGGTCAGCGAGACCAGCGAAATTTCATCGTCCTCGCCGAGTTCCACTTCTTCCGGTTCGGCTTCAGGGTCGCCCTGTAACGCGGCGAGCACAAACAGCGTATCCGGTAATTCACTCAGTGACATATTCATTTTTAATCTCTCCTCGTCGCCGTTTGCAGCGCCCGACTTGTAGGGTGGGTTCTAAACCCACCAGAATCTTTAATTCAATGCTTCTTGAAAATTCTCACCTAGCAGTTCCGCCACAATCTGGTTTCCGCGTTTGGTAAAATGGGCCGAATCGACGAACAGCGTCTCCGGCGAGGCCGCGAACTCAGGCGCGCGGGTCACATCAAGCGTATCGACGCCCTGTTGCGACAATACTGCGTTTGAGGCGTCGATGAAACGCTGGTACACCGCCGGGTAGTGGTCTTTATAATGCGGCGCCAACTGGTCGATCAAATCAAGCAGCGCGTCTTCGTGTTCAGTGCGCGTCTGCTTGCCGCCCAATTCGGGTTGAAACCCCGCCGTGTAGCCAATTTTGTTCTCTCGGCAGATTTGGGCGATGCGTAATAAATTATCGGTGTAAGCGCGAACGGTTTTGTTGAAATATTCATCTGACATTTCGGGACATGGCGCGGCGCGGCGTTGATTTTTGATGGAGCGTTCCATGGTATTTTTTACGGCGTCGTCAAGCAGGCGGACGCAGGCGCTCTTTCGTAACGTCACTCGCATAAACCGCCCTAACGCAGCGAACGCCCCGGTCTGGGTGTGGTAATTCGCCGTCAGTTCGTTTTGAATCTGCGGCAAGACCAGCATGTTGTAGTTCATTTCCTGATCGGTTTTTTCTTTGCCAAGCGCAACCAGACGATGCCAAGCGTCGAAGATGTCAGCGTAGGCGTCGAAGGTGATAACGTAGTCAGGCTCCAGCGCCAGCAGTTCGGTTTCAAAGTAGCGCAGTTCCTGCATGGAGTTGTAGCCAATCACCGAAGCGTTGATGACTTCGAGCGTTGGGTCAGCGTCGAGTAACGCGGCGAAGGTTTCGCCGTTGCCCTTGGCGCCGAAGCCGAAGGCGGTGGATGCGCCCAGGATAAGAACGCGTTTTTGGCTGGGATCCTTCGCGCCGACTTCATCGCCACGCAGGCCGATTGAGTTAATCGAAAAATATTCCGTCTCTTGATTGGGAATCGTTTTGTATAGCAAGTAAGGCGACAGCGCTAGTTTGACCGGACCTTCGGTGGTCGAGATGGGCCTGCCGTCGTGGGTATGAAACGAGGTGTGATAGGGGTCAGGCTGTTTGAAGGGCGGGCGAAAGAAAAATAAGAGCTCCGCCAGCAGAAAGAGCGTTCCGAAAAACACAATCGGCGGCAGGGCGGAACGAAGCGTTTGTTGAATACGTTGCAACATGGGGCGACTCTATCCCAGGGTGGAGGGTTTATTTTTTGCGGCCGATCATTAAGAATAGGCCGCCGTCGATGTCGTAGATCATCTCGCGGCCCTGGCTGAGCAAGTGGTCGAGCACCGTGCCGCGCGGCTCCGGCTCAAACACCGACTTGCGGTAATCATAGTCGGGACGCGTTCCAAAAACCGCGCTGGGCAGCGCCCGCACAAACTCGATGCCGTTGTCGTCAAACCACTGTAACACTTCGTCTATAGTATGCAACGACTCGCGTGGATTGACGTATTGGTCCATGATCCACGATTTGCGTTTTTCTTCTGACACCTTATATTGCCGCAGGTAGGGGTCGAACATCGCCACGCGGTCGCCCATGAAGGGGTACATCCATTGGCGCATGACCGTTTTCATGCGGCAGTAGCGGTTATAAAGGCCGATCACCATGTAGCCGCCGGGTTTGACCAGCGGCACAAAGCCGCGAAATCCGCCGACGGGATCATCGGTCGAGTGCAACACGCCGGTGCAGATTAAATAATCAAACGATTCGGGCTTGAGGGGAATGCGGAACAGGTTCATGTGGCAGAATGACGCCCGGTCGAGTTGGTTTTCGGTTTTGAATTTGGTCGCCAGCCGCAATGAGTTCAAACACAAATCGACCGACACCACCCGGCGTTGAAACACGCTCAAGAAGTTGCCTAGTTGTCCGGTGCCGCAGCCCACTTCGAGCACGGTCGAGTGCGGCGGGATGCTGCGGTTAAACAAATTGGGGAAACCGCGCGCCAGGCTTTTTTCGATCAGCGAACCGACGCTGTCAATGTCGTCATAATTGGGGAACGGGTGTTCCTCATAAAACGCCTTCATCTTCTGGGTGATATCTTCATCGGCGCCTTCGTGAGGGACGAACGCGCGCAGAAAGCCCTCTTCGATAGGGAAGCGAACGCTATCGTCGCCCTCGCTGACGTAGGCGTCGCCTTGCAAGCGCATGGGCGCACCCGTCTTGGGGCAGATCAACAGGTCGTCTAATGTCCAGGCGTGGTTCGTAATCATTAAGTCATCCTAAAAAAGCGCGTAGATCAAAAACACACCTTGGGTGCCGCCCAAAACAACGAGTAAACCGAGCAGCAGCACGATTGCCACCACAGGCACCAGCCACCACATTTTGTATCTCATAAAAAAGTAACCCAGTTCGCTCAACAGGCTGCGTCGCGCGGGCTTGGGGGCTGAGTTGGTCATTTAGCTTTGTCTCCCAAAACTATCGAGGTCTGACGCGGGCGCCTCGTGAAACATCGAGTCTTTGCGCCGCGCTGCGCCAAAGTTTCGTTCGAGGCGGTTCATGCCGCACAGGCGCAAGAAGAAGCCGATCAACATCACGCCGAACAGGTACATCAAATACACCATCAGCCATGAGATCAGTTGGCTGATCCAAAAGGCGATGAGAGAGAAGACCAGAAATACGCTGCGCCCAATCAGTGGATACGCCATCCAGGCGATCAATTGAACGCCGCCCATGCAGGCCAAAATGGTTGGAAACACCCACCAGCCAGTGATGAACCAGATCAGCCCCGCCATGGCGGGCATACCCAATCCACCCGTCAGCAGATGGCGCTTTTCGGCGCGTTGGCCGGGATAAAACAGGTTGGCGCTCATGGGGCGGCCTCCGTCGCGGCGAAGTCGCGCATAGGTTTGTCGAGATCAACGCCCGGCTTGGCGATGACGATGTTATCAATCACGAGAATATCAATATCAGTCATACAGAAGCAATGATACGCGTCAACATGGTCGCACACGATGGGCTCGCCGCGCACGTTGAAACTGGTGTTGACGATCATCGGGCAGCCAGTTTGTTTGTCGAATTCAGCGACGATTTCATAAAAAAACGGGTTGCGCTCGGCGTTGACGGTTTGCAGCCGCACCGAGTTATCAACGTGGGTCACGGCGGGAACATCCGAACGCGGCGTGTTGAGTTTAGCAAAGCCCGCCTGCGCGTCGTCCTGGTTGATGCGCTTATCTTCATTGATGGGCATGACGAACAGCATGTACGGGCTGGGGATATCAATATCAAAATAATCTTTGACGCGTTCTTCGAGAATCGCCGGAGCAAACGGGCGGAACGATTCGCGGTATTTCACCTTGCGGTTGATGCGCGACTGGCTTTCGGGGTCGCGCGGGTCGCCCAGAATGCTGCGGGCGCCGAGTGCGCGCGGGCCGAACTCCATGCGCCCCTGGCACAGGCCGACGATGTAGCCCGCGCCGATCCATTGCGCGATGCGCCCCGGCAGAGCGGCGGCGTCTTCTTGGTTATGCTCACGACCCAAGCCATCGAGATATTCTTTCGCGCTCGCAGCCTCAACCTTCGGCCCTAAATAGGCGCCGTTCATTGCGTCGGTGAGTTGCGCGCGTGGATTGCCTAACACCTGATGCCAGACTTGCATCGCCGCGCCAATGGCGCCGCCGGGGTCGTTGGCGGCGGGCTGTATATAGATATTGTCGAATATTTTCTCGCGATAAATGGCGCCGTTGCCCACGCAGTTCAGCGCCACGCCTCCCGCCATGCACAGGTTTGACTTGCTCGTCATCTCTTTTGCGGTTCGCGCAAGTTTTACCATCGCCTCACTGCAAACCGACTGCACTGAGGCGGCGACATCCATGTGGAACTGCTCAATCGGATCGCGGGGGTGACGCTTGGGCTGGCCCAACAGGCGCCCCAAACGCGGCGAGATCATGGTCAGGCCGAATTGATAGCGAAAGTATTTCAGGTTGAGCGCAATCGAACCGTCGGCTTTCAAGTCGATGACTTCGTTGCGCAGTTGCTCAACATATTTCGGCTCGCCGTAAGGCGCGAGGCCCATCACTTTGTATTCATCAAAATTCACCGCGAAGCCGAGGTATTGAGTCATCGCGCTATAGAACAGCCCCAGCGAGTGAGGAAAATGCTGCTCCTTCATCAGGCGAATCTGGTTGCCTTCGCCCACGCCGATAGATGTACACGCCCACTCGCCTACAGCGTCAACGACGAGAAGCGCCGCGTCATCAAAGGGGCTGCAAAAAAACGCCGAGGCGGCGTGCGACTCATGGTGGCGCGAGAAATAAATCGGCCCTTCATACCCCGGCAGGCGGGCGTCGATTTGCTTGGGGATTTTCAGTTTTTCTTTCAGCCACACTGGGATACTGGCCTTAAACGAGGCGTAACTCTGAAAGGGATATTCTAAGTATGACTGCAACAGGCGGCTGAACGTCTGGATCGGCTTGTCATAATAGGCGACCGCATCCAGCGCATCGGGTTCGACCCCGCCCTCAGCCAGGCAAAACTCAATCGCCTTCTCGGGAAAACGCGCATCGCCCTTGCGCCGCGAGAAGCGCTCTTCTTGGGCGGCGGCGACGATATGCCCGTCTTTGACAAGACACGCGGCGCTGTCGTGATAGAATGCGGATATGCCTAAAATTGCTGTCATTGCGTTGATTTTTCGTGGTTGATCAATTATTGCTCCAATGGAAGCAACGAACGGGTATGGTACATTTAATCGCCCCATTCTCAAAGGAATAGCGTCCCGTTTGACGTTCAATGCCCAACACTGCTGTGGGAGGGCGAGGCTCCCGCCGAGCCGCAAAAATGAGATTGGCTTTCTGATTGATCCGGCTCACCAGGAGCCAGCCTGCCGCAGTCTGCTAGCCGGAGGCTAGGCAGGGTTCGCCCTCTCAGTGAACTGATGAAGCGGCAGCGTAGTTCCTTCTCCCTCTGGGAGAAGGTGAGGATGAGGGAGAATTTTTCCAGCGCCGCCTTGGCTCGCCAACCCGTCTGCGAGCAGGTTGCTTTTTCAGCCCCCTTTTTCAAGGGGGGACGGCGCGGCAAGCGCCAGGGGGGATTCGGGCGCAACACGTTGCGCCCCTACAGGGCTGATCTATTTTTATTTCGTTGCATCCAGCGCCGCTTTGCTCTTGCCACCCCACTTAAATCTGATCTAATCTAACGGTGCGATCCCTCAATATATTTTAGTTTTAATCTCAAGGACTAATAACAGTATGTGTTAAAAAAATCTACTTAAACAAAAAAAGGAAGTGAGAAAAGCATGAAAAGAAACATGGTTTCTTATGGAATAACTGCTTTTATTGATATTTTAGGTTTTAGCGAAAAAGTTTTGTCGGCAAAAACTTATGAAGATATTAATGAAATACAATTATTGCTTGAGAAAATTCAAAAAGAATTTGATTTCAAAACAAAGGATTCATCAATAAAAGATGTTCAAAAACTATACAAAAAAAAGGTTCTTGCATTTTCAGATTGCGTAGTGATCAATATCCCATTAAAATCTAACGCTACCAAATATGACGGAACATTTGATCCTTTAATGATTGAATTATCTAACTTTGCTATCGCTCAAGGATCATGCGTGCAAAATGGCTTATTTCTCAGGGGAGGAATTGATTTAGGATGGTGGTTTCAATCTAGGACATCTTTAATAAGCAAAAGCTTGGTAAGTGCTTATAAGATTGAGAAACTTGCCAAGATGCCTATAATTGCATTGTCAAAGGGTTTTTACAATTTCCTTTCTAAGCACAAGCATAGAGATTATTATTGCAATGAACTAGATCCAGTAAAAGATTTATTTAAAAAATACAAATCAATTAAAAATGGAATAGAAGTTTGGTATTTAGATTATATTTCAATTTGCTTAGATTCATTAGACTGGAGACTTTCTGAAAGACAGGTTGAAGAACACAGAAATGCGACTCCCGATAAAAAAACCAAGATCGAAAGAAATGGGTATCGTAAAAATACAGATAACTGGCTTATTAAGCATGCGCAGAAAATTGAAGAATCATATGTTAATTCTCCTGATAACAATGTGTGTGAAAAATATTCTTGGTTGTCTAAATATCATAATAGGATGGTCAACGGTTATTCAAAAAATCCTAAATGTAAATGCAGTTTAGCAAGAGCAAGGAAGAAAAAAAACTCTTAGTATTTAATTACAATTAAGTATTCAAAGAGCTCTTACACATATTATAGAATCGAAGAAGCGGATCATTTTCGCTCCCCTCATTACTCATACAACATCCATTCTTTGATCCCCGTGGCGCCGCCGTCGCGGAAGATGGAATACTGATTGGCGTCCAGGTCGTATTCAAAAATATCAAACCCGTCATCGCGCTCGATCATTAGCATCCCGTCGCTGATGGATTGGACATTAGAAATTGTCGGCTGACCAAGAAACGGCTCGGCGATGGTGATGTGGCGCGTTTGGTTCACGCCGTCGCGGCGGGCGATCACTACCGGATGCGTTCGCGGCAACGATTGCGACGGCCCCTTCGCGAGAAAATATTTCGTCGCCCCGCCGCCCGCAAAGGCCAGCTGCAAGCCGCGCACTTCGCCGAGATGGATGGCATCGTTGCTCCAGGTTTGGATGTTGTCGATCCAGATGCGGTAGAACCCCTCAAAGCCCGACGCGCCGCTCAATCGAAATTGCAGAACATGGGTGCGCAATGGGTCTTCAAACGAAAATTCCGGCTGCGTTAGATCAATGTCAGCCTGGTTCCATTCTCCGATGGGTAATTCACCCTGCACGCCAATAATGAAGTGGTCGCGCTGGTTTGGGTTGAGTCCGTTCAGTGCAATTGAAAACTGGCTGAAGGTGGCGGCCTCGATTTTATAATCAAAGGTCAATCGTTGCGGCGCCGGGGCGGACGGGTTCACAATTTCATACGATTTGCCGATGCTGTTAAAGCCGCGCGGAATCACGATCCATTGCAGCGAATGTTCGCCCTGGGTCGCGTCGGTCGCCAGCCCGACGTTGCCGCTCCAATCGTTGAGCGTCTCGCAGTCGTCAGCAAAGCCGAACCGATGACGCGCTTGGATCATGAACGGCGCATCGGTTTCCGCTTCTAAAATGCCCACCGCTTCTCCCTGCCCGAACAGGCGCGGCGCTTCGAGATATTGATAGCCGGTGGTTGAGTCGCGCCATACCTGCGCGTCTTCAGAAACCTGAAATGCTTGCACGCCGTCAAACGCGCCCAGCGTGTGAAAAACGAAATCATAAGGCGCAGGGCCATCGGCGACTTCGTCGATGATGATGAGATAGTCTTCACCCACCAGCGCCGCCGTGCGGTCAACGCTGCCTTGCGGATACGCCGGTTGGCTGATTTTCGCCCGCATCACTTGCAGCAACTCATAAAAGGGCGGAAACAAATCAATCGGGCGTTCCAACTCGCTGTCAAACGTCTGTCCGGCTTCGCCCATCATGACGGCGTTGTGCGCGATGGTGCGGCGAAACCATCCCTCCTGCGTGGGCTGGCTGCTGCTGACCGCGCCGACGTCAGGCAGCCATTCGTTGCCTTGCCCGAACAACGAAACATGCAACTTATCAAAATGCCCATGCGCGGCGCCGTGCGGGCCGAAGTCCATCAGCGCGACCGGAAGCGATAGAAAATTGATTCTTCTCAGAATCGCAACGCCCATCTCTTCTTTCAATGAGGGCGGCGGCGAGAAAAAGGCCGGTTGATAGGCGCGGCCAAAAAAGAGCGTCTCAAAATCTGAACGCGGGCGCCCCAGTTCCTTATAGATAAATGTGAGAATTCCATCGAACAGATAATTCTCATCATAATGGGCGTTGCAAAATTCATAGAGAATGTCGCGGGAATACACGTTCTGGTTGGTCGAGTCATTGAGGTTAGGAAACGAACCATCGGGGAACACCATATCCAAAATTGAAACATGAGCGCGTTCGATTATTTCGTCATAGACAGATTCGCCGTGGGCTTCGGCGGCTTCCATCAAAAGATGAAGCGGCAGCAGCGCAAAGAAGTGATAGCCCACCGAGCCTTCAAACCACAAGCCATCGTCGCGGATGGCGTTGGCCTTGAGAAACGCCAGCCCGTTCCCGCCGCGCAGCGCAAACTCGACCATTGAAGAGTCATTGAGAATATAGCCGACCAGGCCCACGGCGGCGTTGTGCCACGACTGCCAGTTGCTGGTTCCCATCGGGTTGCCGCGAATGATTTCGGCGGCGGGGCGCAGCAGGTTTTCTTCGATGTGAATGCGGTCGGCGTCGCTAAAGGCCGCGTCCCAACGCGCCAGCGAATATGCCAAGGCAATGCGATGCAGCCAGATGGCCTCGCCCAAGGTCTCGGTGGTAATTCGCGCCGAACGCACGGTAGTGTTACCGAGAAAATCGTCAAGCGGCCAGGTCTTGTAGCGGGTCGCGTAGTCGGTCAACATCGCGCGCAGTAACTGGGCGTATTCCGGCTTTGGTTCGAGCGCATAGGCCAGCCCCAGCCCGCGCAGGCGGTTGCTCTGATCGTCGTGATAAAAGCCGCGCCAACCGGCGTCGTATTGCTCGCCCTGATAGATGCGCCCGTCGCTGGAACTGATGTGCAGATGCGGTTGTCGCACGTCGAAGATCAGCGGCGCGCCGTCGCCGTCGTTGGGGTCGTCGTCGCCGTCGCCCACGCCGTCAGAGATATAGCGCCCCGTCCAGCCCGCTTCGAGATCGAGCACCGGCAGGTTGTCTGCAACCACCGCGTCGCCAAAACGCAACGCGCTGGAATAAATCGCTTGCATATCAGCGGGGCCATTGCTTCCACTTTCGCGAATTGCTTGCAGGCGGTCTTCGTCAAAGAAAACATAGCGCGGCGCGCGTTCTTCGGCGGCGCTGGCCTTGATTCGCAATTCCGCATTGGCGCGAACGATAGGCGTTCCCGCCTCATCGCTGAGCGTGATTCTAAACTGCGCGATTGATCTATCCGCCGCGTTTTGCGCCGCGCGGATACGCAGGGGGAGGCGCGCCGTCGAAGCGCTCTGCACAACAATCGGCGACAGGTTTTCAACGGTCGCCGCAACCCCGCTGGTTTGTTCAGCAGAAACAAGAAACGATAGCGATTGCGCGTTGTGGTTCTCAATGCGAAACCGAAACGGGACCGCAGCGCCCGGGGCGCCAGTCATCGAAAGTGAACGCGGCAGCAGCAGGTTATCCAGCGAGGGGAACGGATACGCCGACTCAGGCTCCAAATAAAAATAATTAAACCCGTCTCCCTCAATCAGCACGTCGCTTTTCGGTACCAACAATCGCCACAGCGTTCCCGCTTGTTCAGAGGGAACGTCAGCGACCAGCGTATAGTCGCGATTGATTTCTGCGAGTTCGACGGATGAAACTGATTGTTCTGTTGAATCAAACAACTCAATCGTCTGTCCGAGTCCATCAAGGTGTTGGGTGCGCAGGCGTATCGAAACCGCGTTGGGCGGCGCATAAAAATAGAGCGTCGCCGACTGTTCGGGCTTGAGCAATTCGAGGGTCGAGGGCAATCCAAAAAACGGCGCGTCAACCACCAGCGCATAGCGGCTATCGCGGCTGGCGTTAGTGCGCAAACGATAGACGCCCGGTTCAGGCAAATTCAACGTCATGGTTTTTTGCGTAACCGGGCCAAACACGCCGCTGGCGGTTGCGTCGCCGTCGTCAGATGAAATGCCCACCGCGACGCTTTTATCAGACGCGTCGAGCGCAAACACCGCAAAGGCGTCGCTGCCTGCTTCTAAATTAAAATCCTGCTTGATGATGGTGAGTTGCAGTTGGGTTCCCGGGACGGAAACCAGCGCCTCGATGTTGCCGCGAACCGCAAGCGGAAATTCGATTTGCGTTTGTTGCAGCAAGGCCGCGCCTGGTTGGTGCGGTAATCGCAACCATTCGTCGCGCCGCTCTCTATCGGCAAACTGTTGAGCCTCCTGAGGCGACGGGTAGGTATCGCTGGCGGCGAATGGAATATTGCTAATGAAAACGAGCGACGCAATCCAACAGAAAAACAGGCGGTTCATCCATTCATCCCAATCTCAGCGTCAATGCGTCTTTCTCTTATGTGTATCGTACCGTATCCGCCAAAGTTACGCAAAAAGCCGTTCTGAAAATCCCTCTTAAAGAAGGTCTACAGGTGATATTGCGATATCCACTCTACGCGAATCTATGATATGCTTTATTGTCTCTACGCTTTTTTTTATGATAAGAACACTGAACCGTTTGATTGTTCGCCATGACATGATTTCAGGGGAAAAAAAATGACGACTCACAACTCACGCCGTCCGCATCGGCGGCATCGGGGTCGGCGACCGCGGGTCGGGCTGCATCCGCACCGCGAAAACGCTGGGCGCTGAAATTGTTGCGCTCGCTGACGATTGATTGCGCAACAACCAAGCCGCTTCCGTTGGTTCAGTATAAAATAAATCCACGCTCAGTCTGTCATGTCATAGTGCAGCCGGTAGTTATGAAAGATATCACCGAGTTTTGAATTCCCATCCACTACGCAAGTATCATAAGCAACGATGCGGTCCACTTTTGGGTAAAATTGCAACCGTCTCAACCAACCGCCGCCGCCTTCTTCACCCATGCTCTGAAAGTCGGTCAGAATTTCATACACAACGCCGCCCGCGTCATTGATGCTAGTTTGTAATGACAACGCGCCAACATGCCCGCACACCACCATAAAAATATTGTCGTTGGTTTTGACCAACTGCTCCCAAACCTTCACGCCTGCGTCGTTGCGGCCTTGGGGCGACATGTACTTATGCGTCGCCACAATCACGCGGCGGTCGGGATGTTGCTTCATCACGCCGTCCGCCCAAGCGAGAATTTCGTCCGATGGTTCATACTCAAGGTTCACGATCATAAACTTCAAGCCATCGACGTCTAAAAAACAATAGTTGTTATCATTGTCGTCGCCCATGCGCCCGCCATACCATTCATTCGTCTCATAATCACTGGCGGGAAAATATTTGTTGAAGAACGATGAGTCGCGCGTTTCGACGTCCTGGTCGTGATTGCCCGGCGCGACCGTGTATGGAACAACGCCGTCAAGCAGGCGATGGGCGTCGCGCGCAATCTTCCACTCATCTTCGTTCTCGTTACGGTTTTGAACGATATCGCCCAAATGAATCACAAACTGAATATTCTGGCTTTCGGCGTTATCGCGAATCCACTGGCATTGCGCCTGATACAGATGAGGAAATTTTTCAGAATAGAATTGAGTGTCCGGCATCAGCACGATGGTAAAGTAGGGCGGCTTTTGGTCAGCGTCATCTTGACCAACCGCGTGATACGCCAACACCGTCGCCAATACTACCATCAAGAAAAAATGAAATCGCCGCATGGTTTTCTCTCCAATCGACGCGTGGTCGCGCGTCTTGTTCTTTTTGTAACGAGGCAAAAGGCCGTGATTCAGGATATCTCCTGGCTGCTATTTTGTCTCTCGCTTTATTAAAGCGTTAAAAAGGTTTGACGGTCGATTGTTAAAGTGGAATTATTAAAAAACAAAACTCTTCGATCAGAGCGAATTCGAGCAAATTCATCTGTAGCCGCAACGCTTGCGCTACGCTATGATGTCATAAACGAAACGCTACTGTTCTATGGGATGCGGGGAATGCCGGACAACAAACTCTATATATGCGTCAACAAAGAAAACCAGGAGGTTTTCTTTGCCTCGATGATCAACCGAAAAGATTTTCACGCCAATTTGCGTTCGTCTCACGCAATCGATAAAGGCATGAGCTTGATTATGATCGAAGCGCCGCCCGATTGGGACGGAAAACCCATCCCGGCGGAGAGCATCACCAAGTCGTCAAAGTCATTCGAGGCGCACGTCATTTATAATGAAGGCCGCGGCTCGTTTCGCGTACGCATTCTCTCCGGCGACCAGAAAGACATGGTCGAGCGGGTACGGTCCGGTTCGATTAAAAAAAATATCCTCAGCGTAAAAGTTCGCGAAGTCGGCGCCATTTATGAATTAGACCTGAAAGGCCGCCTGGGGGTCGACTCGGTCGGTAAGATTCAACGCGCGTTGCGCGAATTGCCGGAGAAGATCAAACCGCTGTTATTTGACTTTGCAGGCGTCACTCACATCAGCAACGACTGTTTCGGCGTATTGAGCGAAACCCTGGAGTCATACCGGGAAAAAGGCCATGCCATCAATATTCTCGTCCCGCCAGACAGCCACATCGAAGAAGTCATGTCAAAGTCGCGCTTGTCGGCTATCATAGAAGTCTATAGCGACCGCGAGCAAGCGGTGACTGCGCTGTTAATGCGAACCTTTTCGTGACCCTTGTTATCGCCTGCCGTTCGGCTTTGATACACGCATTCTCAGCCATGTTTTGAAATTGCCCTGGAGTGAAGCGTAACCAACGACCATGATCCCGCTCAACCCTGAACGTCTCGACCAAATTAAAATGCTTGCAGACCAACTCGGGTTTCCACAACTCGACCCGGAACAATTGAACCTCGCGTTCTGTCACAGTTCATACGCCAACGAAGTAGACGGCTGCGCCAACTACGGCAACGAGCGCCTCGAGTTTCTGGGCGACGCGGTGGTCGGCTTCGCCGTGACCGAAGCGTTGTATGAGCGCCGACCCGACCTGCGCGAAGGGCAGCTCTCTAAAATCAAAAGCGTGGTGGTCAGCAAACGCATTCTCGCCAGACGCGCCGAAACGCTGGGGCTGGGCGATTTTCTCTTGCTCGGCAAAGGCGAAGAGCAAACCGGAGGCCGCACCCGCTTCTCCATCCAAGGCAACTTGTTTGAAAGCCTGGTCGGCGCCATTCATCTATCAGAAGGCATCGAAGCCTCCAAACGCTTTGTGATCGATCAACTGATTGAAGAAATCGACAAAGCCTCGCGCGGCGAGAGCATTCTTGATTACAAATCCATCTTGCAGGAAGAAGTACAAAAATCGTTCGGCGTCCTGCCAGCCTATCGGGTGATTTCCGCCGAAGGGCCTGACCACGATAAATTATTCGTCGTCGAAGTTTTCGTCCGCGACAAACGCATTGGACGCGGCGAAGGCAAGAGCAAAAAACTCGCGGAACGCGCCGCCGCCTCCAACGCGCTCAATGAACTGGGCGTTCAGGAAACCGCATAAATGAAAGTGCTGCCGCTTTACATGCCCTTTCAAGGCTGCGGCCACCAATGCGTATACTGCAACCAGCCGCTCATCGTCGGTTCCGAAGACGAGCAGGACTGCTGGGATGAACGCCTGCAATCTTTGCATCAAACCGACGATGAATACGAAATCGCTTTCTACGGCGGCACCTTCAGCGCCCTGCCCCGCGAGACCATGCAGTCTTGCCTGGAACGCGCCCGCCCCTATCTCGATTCAAACCACGCCAGCGGCGTACGCATCTCGACCCGCCCCGACCGGGTGGACAGCGACACGCTTATTTTTCTTTGGGAACGCGGCGTACGCACCATTGAACTGGGCGTCGAATCGTTTGACGACCGGGTCTTGCAAAAGAGCGGACGCGGTCACAACGCCCAGACGGCGCGCGACGCCTGCCGCCGCGTGAAAGAACACGGCTTTCAATTGGGCGTCCACCTTATGACCGGCCTGCCCGCGCAAAGTGAAGCCTCCTGGCGGGAAACGGTCGGCGAGGCGATCGAACTGCGCCCCCATCTGGCGCGCATCGCCCCCACGCTAGTCATCAAAAACACGCCGCTGCACCGCCTATATGAACGCGGCGCCTATCAACCGCAAACGCTCGACGACGCGCTTGCGCAATGCGCATTCGGCTATGTCCAATTGCGCCGCGCGGGGACCGTCATCGCCCGCATCGGCCTGGGCGTGTCAGACGCAAGCGGCGACGGGACCGACAAAATCGTCGCCGGGCCGTGGAGCCACGCTCTGCGCCACGACGTCGAATCGCTGCTGGCGGGCGAGACCATCGAACGCGCCATGCGTTTGTATGGCGCAACTCAAATCATCATTCACCCAAAAGATTATTCCATCGTCGCCGGGACGAAAAAATGCAACCTGCTTCGCTGGGCGCGACAATGGGGCGACGCCGTGGAAATTTTGCGCGGCCCTCAAGTCGAGCGCCATACGTTTCAAATCAACGGGCGTTCGCAGCCGCTGTTTTGGAGTAACGATGACTGATAGGGGGCGCATCCTCGGATTGGATTTAGGCAGCAAGCGCGTCGGCGTCGCTCTATCGGACGCGCTACGCATCACTGCGCAGCCGTTTGACACGCTCGAGTTTTCCAGCGTCAAAAAACTGATTGAAGACGTGCTCGCCATCATTGAGCGTGAATCCGTCTGTGAAGTGGTGGTGGGGCTGCCTAAAAAATTGAGCGGGGCGCATGGCGACAAAGCCGTCGAGGCCAAAGCCTTCGCAAAACAACTTCGCGAAACGGTCGGGGTTCCTGTACACTTATGGGACGAGCGCTTCTCGACCCATGCAGCGCAGCGCGCACTGCTTGAAGGCAACGTAAGGCGCAAAAAACGCAAACAGGTGATTGACAAAACCGCCGCCGCCTGGATTCTACAAGGCTATCTTGATTCGAAATCAATGGGATGAACCACGCCGCGCCTCAGACAAGACAATCTCCCCAAGCAGTCAGCGCAATCGCAGCGGCGTTGATTGTTCTGCTTGTCCTTGCGTTTTTTTATCGAAATGAATTTCTCGGGCCATTGCTTCACCTGCGCGGTTGGATCGCGGGCCTGTTGCCCCTGCTGATGTTTTGGGGAACCGCAGAACGCATCATTCAGCGCCTCGCCCCAAACGACGGTTCGAACGAACGCATTCTATACACAGCGTTTTTGTCATTCGCTCTCGCATCCTTACTCGGCTTCATCTTGCTGACGCTGCGCATCGGCAACCCGATTGTCTTCTTGACCCTCTCGGCGATTGCCATCGTTCTTGACCGCCGCGCCTGGGCGCAGCGCTTCACCGCGTGGATGCTTTTAGTTCGCAACGCCGAAGCGTCATCAAAAAAATTATGGCTTGCCATCGGCGCCGCGCTCTTACTTCTCGCCGTCGCCGCCAGCCTGCCGCCGCTTTGGTATGACACGCACGAATATCACCTTTACGCACCCGAACAATTCCTGCGCACGGGCGGCTGGGTCGCCTTTTCGAGCAACGTCTATTGCGCGTTCCCCATGAATGTAGAGATGTTGTTTTTGTGGCCGCTGGCGGTCGGAAGCAGCGTCGGCTGCAAAGTGGTGCTCTTCGCGTTCTGCCTGATCGGCGCCGGAGCAACGGCGTCGCTGGCCAAGCGTTGGGGCGCGGGACGCAGCGCCGCCTGGAGCGCGCTGATCCTGCTCGCGACCGGATTGCTGTTACGCGTACTCATGCAAGGCAAACTCGATGCAGCGCTGGTTGGCTCAACGGCGGTGTTATTGCTCGCCTATGAACGCTATCGCGAGAAAGCGAACTCACTCGACGGCTTAATGATCGCGGCGGCGATGGGGTTTGCGCTCGGCGCCAAATATGTGTCGGCGTTGTCGATTGCAGCGCCCTTTGCGGCAATGGTATTCATTGACGCGCTCGCCTCAAAACAATGGCGGCGCTGCAACGCTTTCGGGTGGTGCGCAGCCGGCGCCGCCGTGTGGTGCGCGCCCTGGCTGGTGCGCAACGCGTTTTTATATGAGAACCCGGTCTACCCGCTGCTGACGCCGATGTTAGGTGGAACGCCGCCGATTTTCGCCGATTTATTCCAAGCCGCTCATGCCCCCACGTCGGCGCCGTTGGCGCAGCAGGCGCTCGATTTCTTCTGGCTGCCGCTAAAAAAATCACTGCTCGAATCTATGCCGATTGGTTTCTCGCCGCTGTGGCTGGCGGCGCTGCCGCTGATGTTCACGAAGCCGCGCAATAGCGGCCTCGCGCACGGCGCCGCGTTTTGTGTAGTTGCATATATGGGTTGGTTTTTTCTCACTCAACGCAATGACCGCTTTTTGGCGCCGTTGCTGCCGCTGCTGGCGATCTTCCCCGTATTCGTCATTGCGCAATGCGGGCAATGCCGAACGCAGCGTACGTTGAAAATTTTGTTTTCTTTTTTTATTGTGATGCAACTCTGGCTGGGCGCGCGGGTGGTCGTCAATTCACAATCGGTCGGCTATCTTTCATCGCCCACGCTCGAAGAAATCTACTTCAGCGAACGCATGCCGCATTACCGCGCCATCGACTGGCTGAATCAACAAAGGCAAAAGAACCCTGCGCAAGTCGGCGGCGTTTTATTCGTTGGCGAGGCGCAGGCTTACGGCGCCAAGTTCACCGCGATTGCGCCGACGGTGTTTAATCATCATCCGTTAGCGAACGGCAATCTCAGCAACATAACCCATATTTTGTATAATCGTTCGGAACTGAGTCGCCTCACGAAAGGCTACGGCCCGTTGGGTTGGAGGCTCGGCCCGGTCTTGCAGCAGCGCATGGACGAACTCATCCAAAGCGGTAAAATCGAAGCCGTCTATAGCGACCCCGACTATCCCGATGTGATTAAAATTTTTCGCGTGAATCCATAAAAAAATGCCGGAGAGCACACACCCTCCGGCATTTGATTTGACTTGTGGCGTTTGACTTAGTCGAGCGGTTTGACTTTGACGTTAGCGAACAACACCACGTCGGTCGCATGGTGGTTTTGCAGCGCAAGCGGCCCGGCGTTGGGGAACGCATTGTCGGGGTCTTTCCAATCCAATGAAATTTTCCCGTTGATCCAAATGATGAAGTGATTGTCGATGCACATCACTTGCTGGTGCATCCATTTGCCTTCATGCACTTCAAAAAAGGCTTCCGGTTTCCATTTGCCGTCTTCGACTAACAGGTTGCCGGGCGCGCGTCCATAGATGCCGCCGGTGGGGTTGTTGATGTCATACGGGTCAACCTGAATTTCATAACCCTTGGGGAAGCCGCCGCCGGTTTTTACGGTGCGGACAAACACGCCGGAGTTACCGTAGCGCTTTTTGGGGATAGCGACGTCATACGCGCATACGTCCCACTGGACGATGCAGTTTTTAAAGGTGCGGTCGCTGAACAGGTGGCCGGTCCCGCTTTTGCTGACGATCACGCCGTCAACCACTTTCCATTCGCCAGCGTCAGGCGCCCAGCCGTCGAGGTTTTCGCCGTTGAACAGCAGTTCCCATCCTTCGGCTTTTTCCTGCTCGGTCAATTGGTTGAGTTTTCCTTCGGGCTTGTTGATGGGAAAACTGCGGTCGCCTTGCGCATAGGCGCTGACGCAGAGAAACCCTGCGGCGATGGCGAGCGATAAAAATGTTGTTGAAAAACGCTTCATTGAATTGCCTCCAGATACCAAGTATGCGCCTGCCTGCGTTCGCAAGCGGCGAAACCATTAAACCGAAACGCTTCGCAAAGGTCTAGGCTTTGTCTAACGCGAATTGCAAGTCGGGAATCGGTTTGCCGTCGATATCAGAGAGTTCAAAATAGAATCCCCAGGGGCCGTCGCGTTTGCTGATTTTGACCAGAAAATGGTTCCATCCTTGAAACAACTTAAAATAATGGATGTCCGCAGCGGGCCGGGGTTGAAAATAGCGGCGCTGCGAAAACATCTCTTTGTAATTCAAAAAGACTTTCACATCGCCCGCGCCGCCAAACTCCAAACGGGCGGGCAGTTCACGCGCAGAATATACGCTGACATACGCATACGCCGCGCCCGAATCGCCCCCGTACGCGGACGCGAAATTGATGAACCCATTGTCGAATGTGTTCTCAGCCCAAGCGATTTCGCCTTTGGGAACTTTGTAGGTTTCGGTCACGTCGATATCGACTTCGGGCGGCAGCAACGCCGAGAACGCCTCGCCGCGCGCATCGGAAAACGGCCCCACCGTCATCCACTGTTTGATAAAATCATGCCCCACAGGCAGTTGCAATTCGCGCCGCAGCGGCATGCCGTTCCATAAGCCGGTAATCACCGCAGGCAACAAGCGGCGGCGCATCCACAGGTCTTCGGCAGGCGCTACAGAAAACTCCACCCGATGCCTCCCCTGCTGCATGGCCGCTTCATCGGGCGCCAACGGGCCGGTGGATTCCACTTGCCATTGTTGAGGCGGGTCAAGCGCAACCCGGAAATCTAAATCGCCTTTCACCGGGAACCGCGTCTCGACCGAAACCGTAAACGGCGCAGCCTGAGGCGGCGCGGGGCTGGCCTTGGCGCTAATGGTCAACGGCGCAAAGTCGCCCACGATCAAGGCGGAAACCACCGGGTCCGGGCAACGGCGCAAAACGTCTTGCAAAAAACTGGCTTCTTCTTTTCGCGCTCGCTCAATCACATCCAACAGCGATGTACGCGAGCGTTTTTCTTTCTGATCGCCTTCTGAAGCAAACGAATCCGCCGGGCCGATTTCAAGTAGAAACCCGCGCTCTTGCGCGTCTAACGAAACGGCTTCGTCGATGCGTTTTTGTAAATCCCACAACTGGCTGCCGAGTTCCCTGGCGATGGATTCTAACGGGACAATGCGCCGTGTCGATTGCGCACACGCCCATTGTGCGCGGCGTAGCCAATCCTGGTCATCCAACGTCAACGGGCTGGTTTGCAACAACACCGGGACCGCCAGCCCCGATTCAGCCAACCCTGCAATTCGGGCGCCGTCTAACGCGGCGGTTTGAAGCGCGTCGCCTCCGCCCTGCATTTCGAGAAAAATGATTTGCGGCGAACGCAGCCTGTTTCTGACCCGAAACGCCGCGTTGCCTGCGCTTGAGTTGATGGGTTCAATGTCGCAATAGGCGCCAAAGTTCACCGCGACTTTCGCGGCGAGATCCACGCGCACCCGCCCCCCCTGATTTGACGCATACACGCAAATCAATTCGTCGTCTTTCTTGAGCGCGCGCGGGTAGGAAAACTCAAACACGCGCGAGCGTCCGCTGGTGAAATCCTGACCGACGGCGGGCTTGCCGTTTAACAACACCCGCAACACCGCCGCGTCGGGGTCGCCCATCGCAGGCGGGCGAAAGGCGATTTGTTTCAACCGGGCTTTTCTGGGAACCGATTGAACCCGCAGGCGCGCGGTCGTCTGCCCGGTTTCCGGCGGGCGGGCCGCATCCAACATGAAGGTATAGCCGCCGGATTGCAGCAACGCGTTGGCCTCAGCCGCGCCGCCCACCATCGAAGGGCCGACGATAAAGCGTTCGTTGTGTGGATCGTAGCCCGCGCCAGTGAACGCCGACTGCGCCCACCACAGGCTGGCGTCATTCAATACGTCCCAACCGTTTTGAATATGCGATTTTACGTTGACCGCTTGCAGCGCAGCGTTGGGGTATCCCGCCAAAATCATCGACGCGACATCCAGCCCCGGCGCCCACGAGCGCGGCAACACGCTACCGCTTGATTGATCGGCAAACCCGCGCCAACGCGAGACAATGCGCTCGTCGCCCAGCGGCAGGTTCCAACCAATAGACTGCAAGAAGCCCGTCCCCGGCAACGCCCCCGGCTGCACGGTTGGCGCCTGGGTTTGTGAATTCACATCAAATTCATTGAGAAAAAATTCGCCGTTCCATAATTGTTGAATCGCGCGTTGCGCAATCTGGCGGTAGGTCTTGCGGCAGATAGATTGAAACTCAAGATCGCCCGCCCACTGGCCCAGTTCTTCGCCGATGCGTAAGGCGCCGAGATAGAGATCAATATTTTCAAGCGACGTCGCATGGCGCGACGCATTGCCAAGCAGCACCGGCCCCCGGGGGACGCCGCCGTCTTCGGCCTGTTTCGCCAGCCACACAATCGCCGCGCGCAAGTTAGGAACCATATCTTTTAAATAGTCTTCGTCGCCTGTCTCGAGATAGGCGTAAAAGCCCGCCAACACAAACGCCGAGGCCGACGATGCGCGCCCTAAAAAACCGCCGGGCGCATCGTTTGAATCCAGCCCCGACAAAACCGACCCCGCCGCGCTCGGCGCCTCTCCGTCCGACAATTGACCGTCCGCCAATCGCAGGAGTTGGTCTTTCAACAATGCGGGGAACTCGAGCGCCAACATCGGCGCCGCCGCCAATAATTCTTCGGGCGAAGCCAGTTGGCCGGGATACTTGGGGTCCTGCCCTAACAGCCCCATCGCGTTATTATCGAAGTGAACGGTAGAAGCCGCCAACAGCCCAACGCCGTTCAAAAGACGGGAGACAAACGCCTCCGGCAGACTGGACGAATAATATTGCTGCTGCCACGCTTCAATTGTTTCCAGCCAGCGCTGCCAACGGCCTTCGGCGGCCTCGGCGGCTTTTTGCGACGACTTCCAGCGCTTGGCATAGTCCACGCCGCGCTCATCGCCATTCAACAAGTTCCAATGCGGCATCCGCCAGGCAAACACAAACACATAATCTTTGGCCTCGCCGGGCGCAATGGTTTGCTTCATCGAAACCACCGCTGCGGGGCGATGCTCTGACTGCGCCTCAACCTCCGCCGTTTCGGCCTCGCCGCGCGACAACACGCCGTCTTGCGAAAAATCATCCAACAGCGCATCCATGTTTGTTGTTGAAACCAACGGCGCAATCGAAACTTCGGCGCCGTCTTGCTCGATTGCCGCCAGGGTATATTCGCCCAGCGCATTTTGTTGAGCAGGTTCAACTTTATCTTTGGATTCAAACCCCATCCCAACACCCAACAGGCCGCCGCTCTGAAACGCTTCGTGCTTGCAGGTTCCTGAAAGAGAAATCGCTTGCGCCGCGCCGCCAATCCCGATCCCGTTTTGCCAACGGACCGCGATTGCAACCTCAATCGGCGCCAAGGTCGGGTTTTGGACGCGATATCGCAACGTCAGCGCCGGGATAGACGATTCATCGAGGTCGCCGGAAACGTAGGGCGTAAAAGCATTCAGTTCGACGCCAACCGGTAGGCCGCCGTCCGCGTATCTTGCCTTCGCCAGTGGGAACCCGCCGCTGAGCGAAACCGACTCCACCCCGCGCTCACCGATATGCAGCCACTTCGCCTGAGACGCGCTCGCGCTCTTCACATAGACCGCCGCAGCGCAGCCCGCAGGCGCGTTGATGGGGTGATGGGGGTTATTGTTGATGGTTATGCGGTCCCAGCGCCCGTCTTCGCGAAGCAGCAGCGAGCCTGTCCCAACGCCGCCCAGCAAGACATCCGCAAAGGCCGCCGCGTTGGCGGAAATCAATAAAAATACGCACAGAATAATTCGCAATGCGCGGCTAACAATCTGGTTCATCATCGTAACAAAGGTCCAATCAAATATCCGGCTTCTTATGTATTGAAGATAGTACATTGTGGCGAAAATGGCGATTTTCCAACAGGGATGCCGCAGTTCCCCTTACGATTCAGAACATAAAGGCGAGGGGGCGTCACATCGCTAGCGTTGGCAGCAGAGGAAAAGCCCTCTTTTTTTAAGGGGGGTGGCGCGTCAGCGCCGGGGGGATCAGGGTTCAAGGATCGGTTTTCATTTTGTCAGAATCAGAATGACCAGGATTTTCAGGATGAACAGGATAACAGAGTTTGAAATTTGAAGCCTAATGTGCGACGATGAAGGTTCGCTTTGTTTATAGATTCGACGCCGCATCTGATTTGGAGACCATCCATGAAAATCACATTACGCATCCTTCTTCTTTTCGCCTGCATTTCATTCCTATTTAACGCAACCGCAGCGCCCCGCATCGACCTCAGCAGCCAGAGCCAGTGGTCGGCGCTGCATGATGTGAGCGCGTTCTCGCAAAGCGAACCAGGCTTTGCGTTTGAATGCACCGGGGCCGACCCCTATATTCACACGCAGCCGTTTTCCGCTTCCAGCGACGACTACAAAGCCATGCGCATCCGCCTCAGCGCCAGCGCAGGCTCGCAAATACAAGTGTTTTGGATCAGCACAGACAACCCCGGTTATTCAGAACCCTTTAGTGCGCGGGTGGAACTCAAACCCGACGGCAAGCCGCATGAATACGTTTTGTCGCTGGCAGCGAACCCGAAGTGGACGGGAACCATTACGCGCCTGCGCCTCGACCCGTCCGACACCATGAGTAAAGTCACGCTGCATTCGTTTGAACTGATCGACCGCATCGGCCCGCGCATCGAACCTATACGGTTCGCTCCCGCCGCGCCGTTCGCCAACCTGGGCGAACCGTTGCGCGTCCGAGCGCGGCTGCGCAACGCGGGAGACCAAGACGGAAGCGTGATTGTAAAACTGATTGCGCCGCCGGAAATCGAAGTCATCGGCGCCGCCACCCGCAGCGTTTCCATCCCGCCCAATCAAGAGACTTACGTCGAGTGGCGAACGGCGTCTCATCAAACCATTGCCGCGCCGTTACGCTGTGAAATCAATTCCGGCGGGCCATCCATGAATACTGTCGCCCGCTGGTTTGACGCGAAAGTTCCCGGCGCTTTTGAGATGAACGCCGACGACTGGCGCGCGCGGTTTGTTTTGGCTGACGGCGGCGCCCAGGCGATTGAACTGAGCGCGAAAGTCGGCGCCCAATGGCGCAGCGCCGCCTGGTCGCCTGATCTCGGGACCGTCAAGACGCAAACCCATCGCGGCGAAACCCACACCCTCACCGTCGCAGGCCTCAAGCCCGTGCAGAGCGACGCCTCCAGCATTCAATTTGAAACCAAATGGCGCGACAAAGACGGCGTCCATTGGCGCTATTCGCTCGAAGCGAGACGGATCAAATCTCCGGTGGACGTATTGCAGTTTGACGTTGCCCTACAAGGCGACGGCGGGCGGCTGTTGTATCTGAGCGGGCCGGAATTTTACCCGGGCGAGCGCAGTTTTGGCCGCAGCAAAGACCTCGCGCTATTGCCCGGCGTTGAATATCTCGACCGCTATGCGGTTTCATCCAGCGACGAAGTAGCGAGGCCGCCAGTACGCGACCATTACCGCCCGCATCCCTACAAAATCACTATTCCATTGATGGCGCTTACGCAAGACAATCTTCTGATATCGCTGTTATGGCCGCCGAAATATCCCTGGTCGCGCAATGAGCAGACGCTCTCGCCGACCTTCGCCGTTCCCAATTGTTTTGATGAACAAAACAACCATCGCTTCGGCGTGTTTGCGCCTTCGGTTCCCAATTATGTATTAGAAAACGCCGACGCCGCGCATGAGCCTTACATCATTCAACCCGGCGAAACCGTGCGCCTGCAATATGCAATGTATTTGACGGAATCCAACGACCCGATTGACGCAATCGACGCCTGGACGGCGCTCTATCAACGCAGCGAGTTGCCGCAGCCCATGCAGCCGCCGCGTTCATACGAAGACGCCATCCGCGTCAGCCGCGAAGCCTACATGACCACCTGTTGGGACGAAACAAAAACCGGCTGGGGTCACTGCGCGGGCTGGGCGGCAAGCCCGTCTGGCGGCATGTTGGCGCTGCTTGATTTCGACCGCTTTCTCACTGGAGACAACGACGCAGCGCTGTCGCAACGCATTGAGACAGTACGCAATCACATTCTAGAAACCCAGGGCGAAGCGGGGCTGGCGAGTCCTGCGGGCTGCCACGTCATGTTCGAGGAGGCGGCGTTTTATTGGGGCGTGGTTGAGCAATCGCTGCCGGGTTGGAAACGCGCGGCGCAACGTCTCGCCAACGCGCAGGACCTCGACGGCAGTTGGGGCTTTGGTCCCAACAAACCCGAACAAAAAGACCTGGGCGAAGCCGGCGAAGTGGTTTCGGGCACCATCGCGCCCAACGCCATGCGCCTGTTGCGCTACGCCCGAATCAGCGGCGACGTAAACGCGGCGTGGACAGGCTTCAAAGCGCTCAAAGCCCTGAACGCCCTCCGCGTTCCTCGCGGGTCGCAAGGGTGGGAATGTCCTCTCGCCGCCGCCGACGTTATGGTGTGCGGGTACGCCGCCCGCGCCAACCTCGACGCCTACCGCATCACCAACCAACGCGCTTATCTCGATGAAGCAGTCTACTGGGCGCGCGCCGGGCTGGCGTTTCATTACCTGTGGGAACTCGACGACCGCCCCTTGCAGCGTTATGCCACCATCCCCATTTTTGGAACCACCTTCTTCACGCATAGCTGGCGCGGCGTTCCGGTGCAATGGTGCGGGCTGGTCTATTCGTATGCGCTGCAAGAACTGGCGCCGTTTGACGACCGCTACGACTGGCGCATGATCGCCGAAGGCATCATCAACAGTGCGCTTTGGCAGCAACTCACCGACGGCCCCTACGCAGGGACGCTGCCCGACAGTTACGGCGACTATTGCCTCACCGCGCGCGGGGCGTACATCAATCCCGAAAACATCATGACCAACCTACACGCGCTGCACGGCAACAGTTTGGATATCGAAACGGCATTCTTTGAAAAAGCCGCGCCCGACGCGCAACGCGTCAGCGCCAACGCCGCAATCAGCGACCCGAAGCGCGATGGCGGCAAGTTATCGTTTTCGCTTTCATCAACCCCAGGGCGCACGACGAGCATTCTCATAGCGCCATTGCCACAAAAGCCGGAGTCGATTTATCTCAATGGCGAAGCGCTGCAAATGAAATCGGATTCAGATCAAAGCGGTTGGTGGTTATACCAGGAAGACGGCAAGCATCTCATCATCACCATCAAACAACAAATGCAGACAGATGTGATTGTGGTTGAGTAACAAAAAAAATCGCGGCGAGCGCTCAAATCAGCTCGCCGCGATTGATTGTCTTTCTGCGCTTAATACGAAATGAAACTGGGAGCGCCCGGCTCAATGCTTTGCGGGCGGCCCTTTGGCCCCATCAGCTGAATGCCGATCTGGATGCCGAAGTCATCGCCAAGCGTCGGATGGTTCTCATGCTCCAACTCAATCGTACCGAAGAAGTCATACATATTGCGCATCAGCCCGATGGTATTGCGGCGGAAGCGCTCTTCATCGAGGTCGAATCGCATTTCATAAAACAGCGCCCATTTGTTGGAGACGTCCCAATTGAGGCGCACCGAAGCGTCTTGTTGCTCATTCAAATTCAAAAACGGATAGCGGAAGGTGTAGTAGCCAATCGACAACCGTGCACGATCCATGATGTTGAACTGCGAGAAATAATATTGCGACCGCATTTCTTCGTCGTCGATGTCATAGCGCAGGTTGCCGCCCAGCGTCCACCAGGCAAACGGCATGATGGCAAAGTCATGCAGCAGGTCAGAAAACCGCTGGTCGTTTTCTTCGGCGATGTCTTCATAGAATAAAAAATTGTCGAAGCGCAGGTTCTCATCGGGGAACACTTCATACGCAAACCCCACCGATGCGCGTAAGAAATCAGACGTCGCGCCATTGGCGTCTTTGCCCTGGACGCGGGCGCGCAACATCGTTCTCACGCTGTGCATCTCGGCGCGAAAATCATCAAGCGGGTCTACATACGGAAAACGCCCGCCCGCCGGGGTGGTTAGTTCTTCCAGGTCGGTATCCGGCAGGTAGTAGCCATATTCAATCGCGGGTTCAAACAAGACGCGCATTTTTTGATAGCGGTCTAAGAACGGGTCAAATTCCATCGTGCGCCGCGTCGAGAGGTTCATGCCGGTCTGCGCCATCAAGCGCGACTCGGAGCCAAAATCAAACCGCTGCAGCGACCCGGTCAGCGGATCGTTTGACAACCGGTGCGCGTCCTCATACATCGTTGCGCGGTAGCCGATCCACGGCTCCAGCGTGAAGCGTTCGGGCAGGTAGAAGGGATACGTTACTTTGCCGTCGGCGTCATAGCGGGTGAATTTATCGACGAACTCGGTCTGTTGATAGAGCGTGTATTTATCCAGCGGGAAGGTGATTCCCTGTTCGCGGTTGTAGCGGCCATAGTCAAGCGACATGCTGCCGTACAGCCCGGTGTTGAACAAGTTGGTTGGATATTGTTCAGCGTGGACTTGGGGCTTGCGTTCAATATACGGCAGCCCGTTTGAATAAAACTCATCCAATCGCAGGGCGCCGGTGATGCGCACGCTCTGGTCGTCGAAGCGCTTGGTCAGGTTGATGTTTGAGGTCAGGTCGCGTTCCGACTCGCGAACGTCCATCTGGCGCACCCGCTCAGGCGAGCGGTAATCGTCGCGATATTCAGAGTCGGAAAACTTGTGCCCCTTCACGGTAAGGCGCATGTCGTACGGCAGTTCCTGGGCGTATTCCACCGCCATGTGATAGCGGTCGTCGCCGTCAAAAATGCGGTCGTTGTCAGGAGCTTCTTGTTTGATGTGGTAGCCGTAGACCTGGCCTTCGGGGCCGTATTCACCGTCAATATCCCATTGGAATTTCGCGCCCTTACCAATGCCCGCCTCGGTGTGGTAGTCGCCGTAGAGGTCGATCATATATTCGTCGCTGGGGACAATGTTGACTTTGTTGAACGCCACAAAGCCCAAGCGCGAATAGTGCGCCGCCCAGATGTAATAAGCCACCTTGTTTTCACGCAGCGATTGCGAATAAAACGGCAGGTAGGCCATCGGCATAAACTGGGTGTAAAACACCATGTCATACAGCCAGTAGCGGGTATTGGGTACGACCACCAGACGGTCAAACTTAAAGTAGTAATAAGGATGGGGCAGATCGTTTCCGGTCACGCTGCCGTTGAACAGGGTATATTCGCGGATGGTCTCTTTGCCGTCGACGGTTTCGAGCGACCCCGCCTGACGCGGTTTGTATTCAAGCCGCTCGCCTTTGAAATAAAAACCTTCGTTCAGTTCGGCGTCGAGCACCGTCCACAAGGTGCCAGTATCGTTTCTCAGATCGGCCCACATGCGGTCGCCGCGTAGAATGCGTCCGTTTTCCCACAATTTCACATCGCCGGTGGCGCTGAGAATTTCGTCAGTGGACTGATATTCGATCACATCGGCGGTGATGGCGGTCTTGCCTTTGGAGAGCGTCGCTTGTTTGCCTGCGCTGCCCGTAATGATGAGCGAATCGCTGTTGACGACGTACTCGACCTCGCCCTTGATGATTTCAACTGGCGCGTCGGCGGCGGTCGAGAGAAAATCCTGTGCGGCGGCTGGCAGCGACAACGCAGCCAGACATATAAATAACGTAGAGAACCGAATAGACAAAATCACTTTCCCTTCAAACCCGTAACTCGCAAACGAAACGGGAGATAGGCTTTTCTACCATGCAAGCGCCATGCGGTCAATCGCCGGGCGAATTTTGATTTGATTTTTGGGGGCGTCTTCACTGGCGCCTGCGTCCACACAAGCGTAAAAAAAGCGCCCCTGTAGGCAGGGGCGCTCGCTGGTAATCACACTCAATACAGAATCGAATGGGCTGCTAATACGTTCCGCTCAAATCGCTGCGCATGTAGGCGCGTTCTTTCTTGTGCCAGGCGACGTTCGCCATGTGCGGCCCGCAAACAGCCGAGTGGCCCACCTCAACCGGCGCGTTCGGGTTTTTGCGCGACTTGATGCAATCCAGAAAATTCTGCGTATGCGGCGCGGTGGGGATACTGCCTTCGATTTTCATCGCGGGCTTGGTGTCGTATGTCATTTGGTAGGGGTTGTCCATGTTCCAAGGTTCTTCATAAACCTCGGCGCCCGAGTCGTTGATATTGATGGTGCCGTCCGTGCCTTGGAACTGAATCGTCCAACCGCTTTGGTATTTGTTTGTGTAATTGAGAGTCCAAGACGCCTGGAACGAACCATAGTCATAAATGGCGGTAAAGATGTCGGGGGTCTCGGCGCCAGTCATGCGATACACGTCGCCGAAACATTCCGCTGACTTGGGCGGATCGCTGTCCATAAACCATTGCACGACGTCCATCAGGTGGGTGCCCTGGTCGGTGACGTTGCCGCCGGAAAACGGCCAGAAGTAGCGCCACTCGCGGTATTTCATCGGTTCAAACGGCACGTTCTTTTTTGGGTAGCAGAACGCGTCCCAATCGAGATCATGCGGCAGAGGCGAGTTATCAAGCGGATGCGAAAGCACCCAGTTCCACCAGGCTTTGACCATATATATCTTGCCGATTTTTCCGTCTGAAATCAGTTTTTTGGCTTTCATCACCGTTTCTGAACTACGGCGTTGCATGCCGATCTGAACAACTTGGTTGGTGGCGCGCACCGCCTGCACGGTGCGGTAGCCCTCTTCGATAGTGTTAGACATGGGCTTTTCGCAATAGGCGTCTTTGCCCGCTTGCACGGCGTTGATGAGTTGGGTGCAGTGTTGGTGTTCGGGCGTGGCGATCAAGACGGCGTCGATGTCTTTTCGCTCTAATAGTTTTCTGTAGTCGCGGTAATTTTTGACGCCGTCGTCAAGCATATTCATGGTTTCAGCGGCTTCGGCGTCATAGATTTCGCTCATGGCGATAAACTTGGCGTCCTGGCGCAGAAAATCGCGCATCACGCTGCGTCCGCGTCCGCCCGCGCCGATGATACCCATACTGATTGAGTCATTGGCGCCGATGACGCTGCTGGCGGCGACCATTGGCGCGCACATCGCGGTAATGCTGGCGGCTGAGCCTTCTAAAAACGAACGGCGGTTTACTTCCGGCTTTTTGTTCATCCTAATATTCCTTTCAAATGAATACCCCCGCCGCAAGCAGCGGGGTATCAAATCAAGTATTTATAGTGCTTGTCAGAATACTATGCGGATTGATCTTTCATAACTGTATCCATCGCTGAGCCCTACGGGCGCGCTTCAGGTACATACTATTTGACAAACGCTTTTGAAGCCATCTCAAAAATACTTGACCTTCGCTGCGTTTGGCATGTGTACAACTTTGCTCGCTTCAGTGCGGGCTTTCAGGCCCTTTTGCACAGGCGCTCCCAGAGTTGCACCCATGCCTGAGACGACTTGTCAATTTTTGATCGGTCGGAATCCCATTTCGTTATCAGTATTTTTGAGATGGCTTCAAGTAATCTTTGCGCCCCAAGGGGCGAGGAATCAAACCTGATAACCATTCAAAGCAACACGCCTAAACAGAATATGCGTTTGAGTATGGCAAAAAATCAGCGAAGGATCAATGAATCAATGAAATTTTATGATTGCGACTGCATTTGCTCCAGCAGCCAGGCGGGCATACGCTGCGGGGCGAGTCGTCCGTTCTTGAGCGCGGTGCAGACCATCTTGGTATAGCCGCGCGCGATCTCTTCCCGTTCGCCGTCTTTGTTTATGCGCGTGATGGTATAGGTAAAATCCAGGAAGGCTTTTCCGCCCGCTTCGACGCGGGTTTCAATGTCCAGCGCGTCGCCCAGTTTGGCCGACAACAAATAATCGGCCTCGGCGCGGCGGCAGACAAACAGGCAGTTGCGCTCCTCAAGTTCAGGCAGAGTGAATCCCGCCGCCTCGACATACAGAGCGCGGGCGTATTCAAACAGGCGCAGGTAGTTGGCGTAATAAACCACTCCGCCCGCGTCGGTGTCGGCGTAAATGACTTTGTATGGAAAGGTACGCGTGGGAAATGACATAGCCTCGCTCTGACTGTTCGAGATATTGCACTGGCGGGTTAAGAACCCACCTTACGGTTATTGCACTGCTGCATGTTGCGAGTGTCGTTGCGAGCGAAGCGACGCAACCTGCCTGCGGCAGGCAGGTCTCGTATTCGACAGAACAGATCGCATCGGTCGTTATACTCCATCGCGATGACGCGAATGATAGAGAGAGCGACAATATTGTCCCTTCTCCCCCTGGGAGAAGGATAGGATGAGGGTTGAAAAATTTGTGAATCAGAAGCCCTCACCCCAACCCTCTCCCAAAGGGAGAGGGAGTCTGGCAGCCCCCGCGCTCACGATGACGCGATCCTTAATTCACAAGACAATCGCTGCCATCAAAATCAATACTGCAACGCGTTAGTGCAATGGCTCCAACGCATGTTTCATCACGTCTTCCATTTCTTTCATAAAATGGATTTTGATCTTCTTGCGCACCGCTTCGGGGATATCGGGCGCGTCCTTGCGATTGTCGTCAGGCAGCAACACCGTCTTCATATTGGCGCGGTTGGCCGCCAACACTTTTTCTTTGATGCCCCCCACCGGCAACACCTTGCCGCGCAGGGTGATTTCGCCAGTCATGGCGAGGTCTTTTTTTACGGGACGCCCGGTCAGCGCCGAAATCAACGCAATCGCAATGGTGATGCCCGCCGAGGGGCCGTCTTTTGGAATCGCGCCTTCAGGAACATGAATGTGAATATCAAACCGTTTGTGAAATTCGCGGTCGAGTTGCAGCGAACGCGCCCGCGAGCGGGTAAACGACAGCGCCGCCTTGGCCGATTCCTGCATCACGTCGCCCAGTTGCCCGGTCAGAATCAACTGCCCGGACCCCGGCATGATGGTGACCTCGGTGGTGAGGGTTTCGCCGCCCACGCTAGTGACCGCCAGCCCGGTCGCGCAGCCCACACCGTTTTCTTTTCCGTATTCGGTTTCACGATAGCGGGGGATGCCGAGCAGGTCGTTAACCATTTTCGGCGTTACATTAATTTCTTGTTCTAACTGGTTTGACGCGGCCTTGCGCGCCAACTTGCGGCACACCGAGGCCATTTCGCGCTCCAGGTTTCGAACGCCCGCTTCGTGGGTGTAATCGCGCACCACTTGCAGAATTGACTTCGCGGAAAATTTCGGCTTAAAGCGGTTGAGCCCGTGGTTCTTAATTTGTTTGGGCAATAAAAAATCGCGGGCGATACACGCTTTGTCTTCTTCGGTGTAGCTGGGCACTTCAATAATTTCCAGCCGGTCTTTCAACGCAGCGGGTACGGTATGGCTGACGTTCGCGGTCGCAATGAACATCACGTTTGAGAGGTCGAATTCAACCTCCATATAGTGGTCACTGAAGGTGTGGTTCTGTTCCGGGTCGAGAACTTCCAACAACGCCGACGCCGGATCGCCGCGAAAATCCATGCTCATTTTGTCGATCTCGTCGAGCAAAAAGACCGGGTTGTTTGACTTCACTTTTTTGAGCGATTGAATGATGCGCCCCGGCATGGAGCCGATGTAAGTGCGGCGGTGGCCGCGAATCTCGGCCTCGTCGCGTACGCCGCCCAGCGAGATGCGCACAAATTTGCGCCCCAACGCGCGCGCAACCGAACGCCCCAGCGAGGTTTTGCCCACGCCCGGCGGTCCAACAAAACACAAGATGGGGCCTTTGAGATTTCGCTTCAATTTGCCAACTGAGAGAAATTCTAAAATACGTTCTTTCGGTTTTTCGAGGCCGTAATGGTCGGCGTTGAGGATCGCCTCCGCCTGATCAAGTTTCAGATTATCTTTGGTCGATTTCTGCCAGGGCAGGTCGCACAACCAGTCGAGATAGTTGCGCACCACCGTCGCTTCGGGCGACAGCGGCGGCATCCCGTTCAAGCGCTCTAATTCTTCCAGGGCCTTCTCTTCGGCCTCGCTGCTCATTTTGGCGCGCTTGATGCGCGAGCGGTATTTTCCGAAATCTTCGCCGCCCTCTCCATCTTTGCCGAGTTCGCGCTGCAAGACTTTGATCTGTTCTTGCAGGTAATATTCTTTCTGCGAGTGCTCCATCTGTTTACGCACTTCGCCTTTGATTTTGCTTTCGAGTTCTAAAATTTCCAACTCATCGTTGAGCATTTCACCCAAATATTTCAGACGGTTTTTCGCGGTCGCGGCGGCCAACAGTTTTTGTTTGTCTGATACTTTAATGACCAGTTGCGCGGCGATGCCGTCCGCTAGTTTCCCCGGATCGTCGACATTCATAATCGACAGCAGCGTTTCCTGCGGCACTTTGCGGTTGAGTTTGATGTAGGTTTCAAACTGGTCGCGGACGTGGCGCGACATCGCCAAGACTTCCGCCCCAACGTCATTAGACGGTTGAATCGGCTCAATATCCGCGACGAAGAACGGCTCTTCCGCAGCCACGGTTTTGATGCGAACCCGGGCCACACCTTCCACCAACACTTTGATGGAGCCGTCCGGCAGTTTCAACATCTGCATAATGTTGACCAAGGTGCCGACCGAATAGAGTTCTCCGGCCTTCGGCTCATCGACTTCCATTTTCTTTTGCGCGGTGAGAACGATCTGCTTGTTGCCCTGCATGCCCGCTTCGAGCGCCGCCACCGATTTCGGGCGCCCGACAAATAGCGGCATAATCATTCCAGGAAAAATCACCACATCGCGCAGAGGCAAAAGCGGAAATTCAGACAACGGCTTGGCGACGGGTTTCTTTGCTGCGCCTTTTTTGGCTGCTGGTTTCTTGGGTTTGGCTTTTTTGGTTTTAGACGCAGTTTTTTTGGTTGTTTTCTTTGTGGCTGTTTTTTTAATAGGCATAGTGACTCATAGGTCGATTCTTTATTAGGATCATGGAATAGGAAATAAGCCGGACGTCAAGCCAATGTCGGCCCCGACAATTGCGCTTCATAAAACACGCCCATTTCACGAAAGCGCTGATAGCGGTGTTCCGCAACCGTTTCCGGGTCCATCGCCGCAAATTCTTCGAGACGCCGGGAGACCGCCTGCTCGACGTTTTCATAAGCCTCTTGGGGGTTCCGGTGGGCGCCGCCCATCGGTTCCGCAATGATTTCGTCGATCACGCCCAGGCGTTTTAGGTCATCGGCGACAATGCGCATCGTCCCTGATACTTGCGCCGCTTTGGTTCGGTCTTTGAGAATAATCGCCGCGCAGGCTTCGGGCGTACACACAGCGTAGTACGCGTTTTCCAACATCATCACGCAGTTGCCCACGCCAATCGCCAACGCCCCGCCGCTGCCTCCTTCGCCTAAAACGACGCAAAGAACCGGTACGCGCAGCCCCGCCATCATTTCCAGGTTTTCCGCAATCGCCGAGTGTTGGCCGCGTTCTTCGGCGGCGATACCGGGATAGGCGCCGGGCGAGTCGATAAAGGTCACAATGGGCAAGCGAAAGCGGTCCGCCATTTCCATAATGCGGCGCGCTTTCTTGAAGCCTTCCGGGTGCGACATCCCAAAATTGCGGCGAATATTTTCTTCGGTGTCGCGCCCTTTTTGATGACCAACCACCGCAACCGAACGCCCGCCGATAGAACCCAGCCCCGCGACAATCGCTTCATCGTCGCGAAAGGCGCGGTCGCCGTGTAGTTCAACAAAATCGGTCACGAACGATTTGATATAATCCATGGTATAAGGGCGGTTCGGGTGGCGGGCTAATTGAACCCGCTGCCAGGGCGTCAACTGCGAGAAGATTTCATCAATCATCGTCGCCAATTTTTCGCGCAGCGGTTTAATTTCATGAGAGAGGTCCATATCGCGCGAAGACGCGTAGACTTCCATCTCTTCAATTTTGGTTTCGAGTTCCCGCAAGGGTTGTTCAAATTCTAAATAGCGCATAATCCAATCCCAATGTTGTTCGTTAGAGCGTTTGACAAAACACCGTGCGATCAAATAGATCGTTTCAGTTTATCCTTAATAATAACGAACAACAATGCGGGTGTGGAACTGCGCGATGCCTCCCCCCTCAAAAAGCAATGTCATTGACTTAAGGGGTGGCAAGCCAAGGCGTCGCGAAGTGAGGGCAGACCTTGATGCAACGAAATCAAAAATATCAGCCCTGTAGGGGCGCAACGTGTTGCGCCCGAATCCCCCCTTATAAAAGAGGGGCTAAAAGTCTTAAGTCAATGACATTGCCTCAAAAAGGGCGACGCAACCAATAAGCGATTTTTAAAAATCGACTGTAATTGTGATGAGCGTTTTGAGAAATGTTTAAACCGAGCGGCGGCGGTTGCGGGGCGAGTCTTTATTGTTGCGGCCCTCTAAATAGGTCACCCGGTATTGTTGGCTTTTGGGTTTACGCTTTTCTTTAGGAGGCGGCGGCGGGGTCAGCGTCGTTCCACAATGTTTACAGGTAAACTGGTTTTCGAGCGGGCGAGAACACTCAGGACAGCGCGAGCGAAACAACACGCAGCGGATACGCCCGTCGCGAATCCACTCTTCAACACGCGAGAAGGGAATCGTTAGCGACTTTGAAAGCTCTTCGCCAGTCGCTTTCGGATGCAGCAGCAAAAAGTCGAGTGCGCGGTTCAGGTTTTCATATTCAGACTGGACGCAATCCAAGCAGCGCCCGCTTCCATCTACGGGCAGATATCGTTGGCAGTCCGTGCAATTACCGAATTTCATTTTCTTCATCGTCTTTTCCTCTCATTGCCCGGCCCCTCAAAACTCTTTTCATTACTAATTATAGTAAGCATTCAAGGTAAAATCAACAATCTATTGCACCTACTGATAAAATATTTCACTCTAATCGCTAATTATGCAATTTATCTTTACACATAAGACGCTGCAAGCGTGACAAAAGCTTCAACCAGAAACAAGGCAAGCATAAACCATGACCCTCATCTCCCTAGAACAAAATTCTCCTTAACTGTTAAATCAACTCTCTATTTCACAACGACTAGGTTCCCAGAATGACGCCGATCCGCGCTCTCCTTTTTGATCTTGATGAAACCCTCATCAAAGACCGCGCCAGCACCATCCACTCACTCAACGCGGTCGTCCCAAAGATGCTTGAGCATGTCCCAACGCTGACGCACGACCAAATCCGCGCGGTTTTCGTGAAAACCAATAACTGGCATTGGGAAAACTTCGACGAATCGCCCATTAGCAAAATGAATGACCCATTAGAAACCCGCTCTTTTTTATGGTCATTGGCGCTAAAAGAACTGGGCGTCGAAGCCAACGGGCTTGCCAATGAGTTAGGACAAATCTATCAAGACGCGCGCCATGATTCGTTTGAACCCTATGAAGACGTCGCTGAATTTCTGCCCGTTTTGCGCGAGCGCTATGCCCTCTATCTCGTCACCAATGGCAACCGCCTGATGCAGCGCCGTAAGTTAGAAACCACCGGCCTCACCGGAGGCTGGGAGGGCATTTTCATCGCGCAAGAACAGGGCGTCTCAAAGCCCAAGCCGCAATATTTTCAGCGCGTATTAAAAGCGGCGAAGGCTTCGCCTGATGAATGCCTGATGATCGGCGATAATCTAAACGCCGACATCCAGGGCGGCATCAACGCCGGCATCAAAACCGTCTGGATGAAGCGCCGCGACGATATGCCCGAACATCCAGAGGTAAAACCAGACCACACGGTACAAAATTTAAAAGAACTCGTAGAGTTACTCGACAACCAATATGTCTAACCAGAACCGCTCGTGGGTATTGGGCATCATCTGCGTAATCGGCGCCCAGTTTCTGTTCGGCACCACCTTCGCATTCAACAAATGGGTGATGAACCACAACATCGACCCCATCGCGCTGGGCTTTGCCCGCGCGTCGCTGGCTTCGGTTTTCATGGCGCCCTTCTTCTGGAGCGCCCGCAACACCACCCGCTGGACGCCCAAAGACTGGCGCCGGGTGGTCTTCATCGGCCTCGGCTTAAACGCCGTCGCCATTATTTGTGAATATATGGGAACCAACTTCACCAGCGCCTCCAACGCGACCCTGATTATCGCGACCGAATCGGTCTTTTCGGTGTTTCTCGCCGTGATCATTCTCAAAGAGACGCTTCACAAACAGACGGTAGTCGGCGGCGTGATCGCTCTGGCAGGCGTTGCGCTGGTGATGTTTCGCGACATTATGCACTTTGAAGTCCACGGCGGCGCGGGCCTCTTCGGCGACGCTCTGGTGGTCGCTTCCGTTGTTTGTTGGGGTTTATTCACCATCCTCAGCAAGAAGTTACTCAACCACTCCAACCCGATTTACACGCTGTTTTTCATTAACATATTCGCTTCGATTTCTTTGGGGATTGTCAGTGGAACACAAGGCACGCTGGCCCCCATGCTTGAAATGGACGCTTACACTTGGGCGGCGGTATTATATTTGGGGTTAATTTGCTCCGGAGGCGGTTTCTTGCTCTATTTCACCGCGCTTAAACTTTTGCCCGCCTCAATCGTTGTTCTTACTCTGACGCTGATTCCGGTTTTTGGCGTCGTGTTTTCTATTGGATTGCTTGGCGAAGTATTGACCCTGCCGCAAATAATCGGCGGAACATCCATCATCTGCGGGGTGACCTATGCTATGTGGCCAAGGGAAGCGCAGAAAGTCGTTAGCGAAGACGCACTGATCGGGCCGTAACCGGCTATGCACCTAAGCCGTTGAAACCATTTGGTTTCCATAAAACCTAAAGGAGATGGTTCAAATGAAATGTAAATCGTTAACTGGATTGGCTTTCGCTGTTCTGTTTGCCTGCGCCGCAACCATTGCCGCGCCGCAAGAGATGTTCAATGGAAAAGATTTAACCGGCTGGACGCCCATCGGCGGCGGCAAATGGACAGCCGAAAAAGGCGAAATCGTCGGCAAAACCGGCGACGGCGCCTATGGCTGGCTGTTGAGCGATAAAGACTACGCCAATTTTATTCTTGAATTCGACGTCAAAACCGAGGCCAAAGGCAACTCCGGCCTGCAAATCCGCTCGCATGTCGTCGAAGGCCAAATGCACGGCTACCAGGTTGAAATTGACCCGACGGTCGGGATGCACAGCGGCGGCATCTATGACGAGCATGGACGCGGCTGGCTGGCGCAACCCACCGCCGATGGCGAAAAAGCCTGGAACCCGGACGGCTGGAACCATTATCGCGTCGAAGCCATCGACGAAACCATGAAGGTGTTTATCAACGGCAAACAGATCGTCGAAGTCAAAGACGACAACGCCCGCAGCGGCGTCATCGCCCTGCAAGTGCATAGCGGCGACAACCCGCCCGTGCATGTGCGTTTCAAGAACGTCAAAATCGACGACAAAGGCCTCGGCGAAGGCTGGACGCCGCTGTTTGACGGCAAAACTCTAAACGGTTGGGAAAACATCGGCATCGAAGAATGGTCCGTGGTTGACGGCGCCATCCTGGGCATGGCGGTCACCGACGCCTATGGATACCTCGCCACCGAGAAAACCTTCAAGGACGTTGAAGTGTCGGTCTACTACCTCGCCGAAAGCAGCGGCAACAGCGGGCTGTTTTATCACTCCACCTTCAAGGGCGTTGACGTGTCCGGCGTTCAGGCGGAGATCGACCCCAACCCCGGCAATCACACCGGCGGCCTCTACGAAAGCGCGGGCCGCGGCTGGTTGGTGCAACCCAATGAACTCGCCGAAAAGGTCATCAAACCCATCGGAAAATGGAACCACCTGCTTCTCAAGGTCAAAGGCAAACACGTTCAAACCTGGACGAATGGCCTGAAATCCGTCGATTACATCAATGAGACGCCCAAGTATTTTGACGGCGTGGTTGCGTTGCAGCTGCACAGCGGCGGCGCGGCGGGCGTACGTTTCAAGGGATTGCAATACCGCATCCCAGAGTAAACCCAAATGACGAAATTTTGGCTCCCTATACCTCGTAGGGAGCGGCGCTCGAAAAGCGGCAATCAGTCTGATTGCCGCTTTTTTTTGTGGATGCGCTGTTGCGAAAAAAAGTAACCATCTCAAAAACAATGATGACGAAAAGGGCTACGACGAATTAGAGCGTTTGACAAAAGACTGTGCGTTAAGCGCGCCCGTAGATCTCAGCGATAGATACAGTTATGAAAACTCAATCCTCACTTCCATTCGGTTATCAGATTTGGTAGGGTGAATGGATACTGATTCAAGCCAAAGGACCAATTATGAAACGTAGAACATTTATCCAATCCGCTTCCGCTTTTGCTGTGGCGCCGTTCGCCATCGGCCAGGCAGGGCAAGCAGCCAATAGTAAACTCAACGTCGCCTTCATCGGCTCGGGCGGTCGCGCGGGAACCCACGTCGGCTTCTGCGCCAACAACGAAAACATCGTCGCCTTCTGTGACGTAGACGACGACCGCGCCGGGGACAATTACCGCAAAGCGCCCGACGCCAAACGCTTCAAAGACTTTCGCGTGATGCTCGACAAGATGGCCAAAGAGATCGACGCGGTGGTGATCTCGACGCCCGATCATACTCACTTCGCCGCGACATATTCCGCCATGGCGAACGGCAAACACGTCATGACCGAGAAGCCGCTGACTCACGATATCTGGCAGGCGCGCACCCTGCAAAAAGCAGGACATTACTTTAAGGTCGTGACCCAGATGGGCAACCAGGGCCACGCCACCGACGGCATCCGCAAGATTAAAGAATGGTATGACGCGGGCGTGACCGGCAAGGTGCACACCGTGTTGTCATCATTCGGCGGCCCGTCATTCGGCCCTGATAAATACTTTAATATTCCAGAACAATTCCCGCCCGCCAAACAGCCGATTCCAGACCATGTCGATTGGCAACTGTGGCGCGGCCCGGTAGCGGAAAATATTGAATACAACAGCATATACGTTCCAAAGCAATGGCGCGGCTTCTTCCACTTCGGCAACGCCCAACTGGGCGACTGGGCGTGTCACACGCTCGACGCGCCCTTCTGGGCGCTCGACCTCGGCGCGCCAACCAGTGTTGAAGTTCTCAAACGGGAGATGATCGCGAAAGATTTTGTGCCGAGACAATCGTTGTTGAAATTCACCTTCCCGGCGAACAACAAACGCGGCCCGGTGGTTCTTTACTGGGGCGACGGCGGTCTCAAAGGCCCCGTCAAATCAGAGTGGAACCTCAAAGACAACATCGGCTCGATGTGTATGGTCGGTGAGAAAAGCGCCATCACAACGGGCGGACGCCCCAATGACCCGCGACTGGTCAACGACGACCAGTGGGACGATTTCCAGAAGAACATGCCGGCTGAAACCATCCGCCGGATCAAAGGCGGCCATGTCAAAGAATGGGTAGACGCCATCAAAGGCGACGGCCCCACCCCCGGCTCAAACTTTGATTATGCGTCTGGTTTGACCGAGATGACGCTGTTGGGCGTACTGGCGCAGCGCTCTGGCAAAAACATTGAGTGGGACGCGAAGAACATGCGCGTCACCAACCACCCCGAACTCAGTTCGTATGTCCGAGAACCGGTTCGCAAAGGCTGGGAATGCGGCGACGAAGTCTGGACGTAATGTCAGCGCTGTATATCAAGAAAATTTTAATCCCTCTGGGTGAATTGCCCAGGGGGATTTTTCCAAACAGGAGGCCGTCATGACGCAGCAGGACGCTACTGTTGAGATCGTTGAAAAATCCGTCGAAGAGCAGATTATCGCCGGGCTGCGCTACACCGGAAAATACGAAGATTGCGGACAGTATTTCGGGCAGCTGTTCCGCAAGGTCGGCTGGGGCGCGGCGGGCAAACCGTTCTGTCTGTATTACGACTGCGAATATAAAGCAGACGGCGCCCAGGTCGAAGTCTGCGTCCCGCTCAAGCAAGAGAAGCCAATCGAAGGGCTGGACGTTCGCGTGTTACCGGGAGGCCGCTGCGTGAGTTTGATGCACAAAGGGCCTTACTCGGAACTCAAGCGTTCGTATGAAAAAATCGTGGCGTATTTCAAAGAGAAAGAACTTACGGTATCTAAGCTATGCCCGTCGCGCGAAATTTACCACAAAGGCCCCGGCATGATCTTTCGCGGCAATCCAAAAAACTACCTCACCGAAATCCAATTTATGATTGAGGAATAAGACAAGAAATGAAATTGAAAACAAACCAGGGGATTATAATTTCGATATTGGTCTTATTATTCAATTTGCCTTGTTGCAAAGATCTTTATGGCAGAGAACAACTCGCAATTGCCGACAAAGGCTCCTATCTTGCTGATATCATCAGCACCTTAAAAACAGAATGGCCTACGAACCGCACAGTGAATATCATCGCGCATGGACATAGCGTACCTGCGGGATATTTCAAAACGCCAATCGTGAATACTTTCAACGCTTATCCCCATCTGATTCACAAAGCGTTAAAAGCAGAATACCCCTACAGCGTCATCAATGTCATCGTATCCGCCATCGGCGGCGAGAATTCCCTGAGCGGAGCAAAACGATTTAAAGAAGATGTATTGTCGTTAAAACCTGATGTTATTTTGATCGACTACGCATTAAACGACCGGGGAATCGGCCTTGAAAGTGCAGAAATCGCTTGGCGGGAGATGATCGAAAAATCTTTATCGAGCGGAGCCAAAGTCATTTTACTCACACCAACGGGCGATACGTCTGCCGGGATGGATGATCCCGACGATCTATTAAACCAACATGCCAAGCAAATTCGAAACCTGGCGCACGAATATCAGGTTGGCCTAGTCGACAGCCTCCAGTTATTCAAACAATACATACAACAAGGCGGCAAACTGGAAGACCTGATGTCGCAAGTCAATCACCCAAACCTACAAGGCCATCAACTGGTCGCGAATGAATTAGCGAGTTGGTTTAAAGCAGAATAATTGAGGTCGGGCGGCAAGCCAAGACGGCGCGAAGTTCGCCTCGGCGAACAGCCCTTGCCACCCGACCACAAAATTAATTGTTAAAACAAAATTGGCAGCGAATAAAAATGTCGCCCCGGCTGTTCAACCCATTGGTGGCGTCAAACGGCAGCCCGCGCGTCTGGTTGCCTTGCGACGAAACCGAGTCGCCTAATATCCCGTCGGGGCCGGCGCCAACCACTGCGTATTCACCATCTTTCAGCGGAGTGATTGTTGAAGACGATTGCTCGCGGTGCTGTAAAGCGTAAAACATCATGTCGCCCCCAGGAATCTGCGGGTCTTCATCAACATACACATACGTATCGAGGATGCTCTCAAACCCGCGTTGGTCTAATTCGCCGCGCCGGTCTAAAAACGGGTCTAACGGCACCGTCGACATATACGCAATCGGCGACGTCAACACCGCTAAAATGAGTTTTGCCGAACGCTGCCCCGCGACGGCGGCGCCCACGTTGTTGAATTGTTCTTCTAAGATTTGCTTGCCTTCTGCGGTCTCGTAATCCCACACGTCAATCGGTAAGTAGCCCGAGTCGAGTTCTAACATTTGGACTGAAGTATAGACGCTGCGCAGGTCAGACATATTACGCGATAGTTTTGCCTTTACTTGCGCATTCAAAAAATTGGGCACAGCAATCGCGGCGAGAATACCAATAATCGCGACAACAATTAATAATTCGATCAGCGTGAATCCACGTTTCATTTGATTTGTCCTGTCTGTTTTTTAGATTGGATAATGCGCGTTGATGAGCCAAGCGCAGATCAAATCAATAGACAGGTTGTAGCAACACACGTTTGGAGGGTGGTATTTTGAAAATAGGATTGCGTATCGTTGAAACGAAATGATTGATAGCGAACAAGGATACGAAATTTGATTTGAGAATACGCATCCTTCGGATGGGGCTGTGCGTTAATACTTTGGTTCGAACTTGTTAAAACAATATCTGGAACCGGGCGGGCGTGAGCGATGTCAAATGAACACTCACACAAACGATCGCTATCGCTTGTGTCTATGAATCTTCCCGCGTCGTTCAATTCAACCAGGGCTGACGCGTTGCCTCTTTCAACCTCACAACATGTTTCTTCATTAACATCACACAGACACAGATGTTCACTCGCTTCGCCAAGATGCCCAAAAACCAGCGAAAGTATACAGAGAGCGCAGGTCAGTGTGTTTAAAAACCGTCGATTCATACTTGAAAGTATATTGTTTCCATCAACTTAAATCAACAGCTTTCGTTGCCGGGAGAGAGACGAGCGCGCAGATACGGCTGAACCTAGTGGCGAACCAAGGCGGCGCGCAACGGCGATAACTCTTGAGATAGGGTGGCAAGGGCAAGAACGAGCAGAGCGAGTTCAGCCCTTGAGGGTTAGGCTTCCCAGTATTCCCACCAGCGATCAACTCGAAAGACTTTGTCATCATCTATTTCATAATTTCTAAAACTTGAATGAGGCCATTGACCGGGAGAATTGACAAGCCTTCGTACAACAGGGTTCTGATGGCAGTATGTAAGTTTCTCAATTAGTTTTTCTTGTGTGAATATATTAAAATCATAGAAACGCTCTTGCCACAATTTATTTTCTTCAACGCCCTTTTCTCGAAACGCTTTTAATACATTGATCGAAACATACCATTTTAACGCGCCTACAATTTTCGAAATTGGTTGCTCTTGTTTGGCAGCAAGTAAAAAATGCGCATGTTCAGGCATAATGACATACCCAAAAACAAAAAACTCTTTTTTATTGCGAATATGATCTATGGAATGAAGAACGATTTTGCGAATTTCAAATGAGTCAAAAAACGGTTTTCTTTGACAGCATGATGTAGTTACAAAATGAACGTGCCCTTTTTCGTTAATGCGAACAGGATGAACCTTGTTCTTGAAATCAGGATTCAGTAATGACGAATCGTGTTTTTTTAAATTCATTTTAGACTTAAAATACGATGAAAGATTGCTTCAAGGGCTGGCCTTCGGCCTTGCCCTTGCCACCCAACATCCCTGAAAAAGAAAAACCCACCGAAGTAAGCGTGCAAAGCAGAGGCCCGGCGGGTGTACTAACTATAATATTACAAACATACACGCAAATGTCCACGGTTATTACCATACACTTTAGGAAAACATATTTAAAACGTGCGAATTAAACACAGTGTAAACAAATATCAAGTATTTGAATAGCATAAAAATGCCAAAGAATAAGATGAGCCGGGTGGCGAGCCAAGGCGTCGCGAAGCGGCGATAACTCTTGAGATAGGGTGGCAAGGGCAAGAACGAGCAGAGCGAGTTCAGCCCTTGAGGTAATTTGCATTGAATTTGACATAGAGAAAACAAGTAAAAACAAAACCGGGGAAAAGCAATTCGCTCTCCCCCGGTTGGTTTTCGTATGCCTTTTTCCCGTTAGGGCATTGGGGTGGAAGGGATCGGCGCGGGCGGCATCTTGGCGTCGAAACCAATCGGGTTCGGGAAGATGTCGTGTTCCATATTCCAGGCTTCTTCCCATTTCAGGTTCTTACCGGTATACGCTGCTTCGCGTCCCAGAATCGCGGTCATAGTGGTTTCGCAAATCTGCACCGCCTGGTTCCAGTAGGGGCCGTCTCCGCGAATGGAATCTTGCAGGTCTTTGTGCTCCTGCACATAGGCGTTCATGCCGCGTTCGCCCATATCCGCGCAATTGCTGATGCCGTTGCGGAACTTTTTGTTGGTTCCGAACACGCGCTCAGACACTTCGTTGGCCGATTTGTTCAAGTGACGGCAAAAGCTGAAAACGTGAACGCCATTGGGATACTCAAAGTCACAGGAGAAGTTGTCCCAGATGTTGCCGTATTTTTCGATTTTGGGCTTCCAGCTGCGTCCACCGCTGGCGACGACGGAGATGGGATGCGAACCAAGCACCCAGTTCATTACGTCGAGATTGTGGATGTGTTGTTCGACGATGTTGTCGCCGCAGATCCAGCAGAAGTTATACCAGTTATACAGTTGGTATTCGAGGTCGCCCTGGCCATCGCGGCGGTCGCGCGCGTGGGGCAGTCCGCCGTTCCAGTAGGCGCGTCCGGCGACGATTTCGCCCAAGGCGCCGTCTTGCAGCATCTTGACGGTTTCGACATATTCTTTTTGGTGACGGCGTTGGTTGCCGGTCACGATGTGTAATTTCAGACTTTCGGATTTTTTCGCGGCGGCGTGAAAGCGGCGAATGCCGTTGAAGTCGGTCGCGACCGGTTTTTCACAGAAGCAGTTAAGTTTGGCGTCAACAACGGCTTCGAAGTGTTCGGGACGGAACCCGGGAGGCGTCGCCAGAATCACATAGTCAGGCTTCATGGCGATGACTTTTTTGTAGGCGTCGAGGCCCCAGAAGGTGGTCTCGTCGTTGACTTTAATGCTTTCTTTGATATTTTCGTTGCTGCGCAAGCGTTGTACGCATCCCTTGGCGGTTTCTTCACGAAAATCAGCGACCGCTACCAGTTCGATGCTGTCGCCGCCCGCTTGGATGGCGTTTTCAGCCGCTTGGGTGCCGCGTCCGCCCGCGCCGATCACGGCGATGGTCAGTTTGTCTGCCGCCTGGGCTTTATTGGCAGCGGCAATTGTGCTGATCGCTGCGGCGCCCAAGGCTGATTTTCTGCCGAATTCACGGCGGGTCATGTCTGTTTTTTTTGATTCACTCATGTCCAAACTCCTTCTTTGAGGCATTCGCGTTGTAGTATTGGTTTCGGTCATTTTCCACCAACGGGCGACGCCCTTGGCCCCTTTGACCGAATGGATGGGCCGCAACGAGTTCGCGGTCTCCCCGATTCATTCAAACCGTTGCGCGCCAAATCAACGCGCATGGTCATTCAAATTATCACAGGGCGCGGACGAATTAAAGGCAATCAGCCCGGAGATAAACTCTTTTTTGTCGATCTGCTCTTCGACGCCAACACACGGAATTACCGCTTGACACAGTTAAAGGCGCGTCCATAGTATCCCAAAGCGTTTGATCTTACGCCGCGACCTGGAATCTACCTCTTTGACGAAGGCTGGAACACGCATTGATGAGCGAGAGAATCATTCGGCGGGCGACGAAAGAAGACTTGCCTTTCGTGGTCGGTTTATGGAAAGAGATGATGAACCATCATCTCTCGGTCGACCCAAGGTTTGAGTTAGGGCCTGACAACGAAGGCGCCTATCTGGAATATTTATATTCCATCATTGATAACTATGACTACGCGCTGTTCGTCGCCGAGCATGACGCCCGCATCGTCGGCTACACCATTGGGATGATTCTCGCCAACCCGCAAGTCTTTGCGTTGGGCCGATACGGTTTCATTGCCGAGATGAGTGTCAGCGCCGACTTACAGCGGCAAGGCGCCGGGCGCGAACTCTGGGAGCGGGTGCGGCATTGGTTTAAACGGCGCGGCGTCAAAGTCATTCAACTCAACGTCTCGCCGCGCAACATAAAGGGATACGACTTTTGGAAACAGCTTGGATGCGATGAGTTTTTGCATATCCTATGGCACGACATCCCCAAAGACGCATAACGGAACCACAAAACATGCAACCTCGCGGCGCGTGATGCGCTGTGATGAATTCGGGAGTAATCAGTCCGTATGACCTCGCCAACACAAACCGCCTTGGCCTTACTTGAAATTGCGCGCCCGAAGCAATGGGTAAAAAACGCCTTCGTCTTCGCGGCGTTAATTTTTTCGCAGAATATTTTTGATGCGGGCGCCGTGCTCAACGCGACCGCCGCGTTTGCGCTGTTTTGTCTTTACTCTTCGTGCGTCTATATGATGAACGACATCGCCGACATTGAGCGAGACCGCCAGCATCCCAAAAAACGCAATCGCCCCCTGCCCTCAGGACGCCTACGCATCCCCACGGTCATCGTCGCCGCCGTGTCGCTCTTTTGCGCGGCGTCGGTTGGCTCGGCGCTTCTATCCTCCCATTTTCTCTATGTCGGGCTGGTGTATTTCGCCGCAAACATCGTCTATTCATTTATCTGCCGCTCTATCGTCATTCTCGACGGCATGATTATCGCACTCGGTTTCTTGCTGCGGCTGTACGCGGGCGCCATCGTGATTGGCGCGGAGGTTTCAGATTGGTTGTATTTGTGCGGCCTGTTTGTTTCATTATTTCTGGCTTTCTGCAAGCGCCGCCAGGAACTTATTTTATTGGGCGAAGAAAGCGCCGGCGACCACCGCGCCATTCTCAAAGAATATTCCACCCAGTTTCTCGACCAGATCATCTCCATCGTCACCGCATCCACCGCCGTCACCTACTCGCTCTATTGTCTCGACAAGTCACAAACGGCCGACAACCATCACGACGGTTTAATGCTGACCATCCCCTTTGTTCTTTATGGCCTTTTGCGCTATCTATACTTGGTCTATCAGAAAGACGAGGGCGGAAACCCCAGCGAATTATTGTTGTCGGACAAGCCAATTTTGATCAATGGCGTCCTATGGCTCGGCGTCGTTTATTGGGCTTTATATATCCGTGTTTAGCACCGCAAACAAAAATCTTGTGTTAGACAAAAAAACAGATAGCCTAAAAGTAGAAAATCAGCTATTGACTAGATTCAATCCGCGTGTAATTTACGCGCAAGAACACTCGCCGAATGAAACGGCGGGAAGCACAGGAAATCATTAGATGATCTCACCCTACAGACGACCCTACCGTAGGCTGGGAGATCAGAGGAGAGCGGCCATGCAGACAGTCCATCCGCGGTTGAGGAACGCAGTGGTTCCAGTTCAATTCTTCGTCGCAACAAAACTTACAGAAAGCGCAGTCGCCATTTGGTCGGTTGACCCAAGCGGTCAGGTACAGCCCGCCTTGCTGGCGATTAACTATGAAAGCGATGAATCGCTTTCCTCTCCTGACGACGTGATCTTCTCGGATTGGGACAATGAAGATGACGACTATGACTACGACGATGGTTTAGATGACGACCTCGATGACGATGACGACGATGATCTGGACGACGACGACGACGACGATGATGACGATGATGATGATGATGACTTAGATGACGACCTCGATGATGATGACGACGACGAAGAGGACGAAGATGAAGAGGACGGCTTCGATGACGACATTGACGATATCGAGATTGGCGCCGATGACGAAGATGAATTTTAGCGATTACGCGTAAGGGCATAGCGAGGCTGCGCCCTTACGTTATGTTTCGTTATTGGAATTGATGATTTGCCGTACTTATGCGGTCAGCGCTTCGAGTTCCCCAAGATGCACCAGCAACTCTTCCGCCATTTTGATGCTGTAATTCATGCCGCGATCTTCGGGATAAATCTGCGCCATGGTGCAAAGATACAGGCCCTGCAAGGGCGTATCAAACGAGGGGCGCCGCTTCGAGTAATGCAGCCCAATCACCGGCTGAGTAAACTCGGCCTTTGAAATCGTCGCGCACTGGATCCACTCGCGCTGAAACGCCGGAAACATTTTCTCTAATCCCTGAATGAAGATTTCCTGCACGTCAGGCAGTTTCATGCTGAAGTAGGGGTGGTCGGCGTTCAAATAGCGCGATAAATAAATGGGGACCAGCCCGTCATATCCCGGGTCGTTAAACAAGCGCGTGTGTTCAATCACCGCGACGAACGGCGCGTCAGGATGGGTCACGTTCAGCCAGTAATAGGGCGAGATCGAACGATCAAGCCCCATCGCCATGGTGACGTTGGCCTGATAGGGAACCTGGTCAACATCGCGGCGGTAATCGTCCGGCAGTTCCGGCGCCATTTCGAGAAAACTGGGGATGCTGGGCGTCACAATCACACGGTCAAAAGTTTCCTCGCCGGAACGAGTACGAACCACCAAGCCGTCCGGCGTTTTTTCGATGCGCTTGACGATCTCACGAAAGCGAAACTCGCCGCCCCAGCCTTCGATTTTTTTGCCCATGCCTTCATAAATCTGCGCCCAGCCGTCTTTCATATAACCCAGGCTTTCGCCGCCGGTTTCTGAGCGGGTGCCGCCGCGCAATTTGATCTTGCCCCAAAACCACACAGCAGACACTTCGCGATAGCGGTCGCCGAATTTTGAGCGCAACAGCGGTTCCCACAAAATGCGGTAGGCAGGCTCGCCCATTTCGCGAATGATAAAATCTTCCGCCGTGATCGACTCGAGTTCTTCAAACGACTCGCGGCGCCGCATCCGCAACACTGCGAGACCGACGCGGATACGCGACAAAAACGGCAGCGGCTTAAACAGCAAAAGGTCTTTGGGTTTGGTGAATGGATATAACTTGCCCGCGTGTTCAAAGCCGACCGACGAGTCGCACCAATGCAATTTGTCCGTCAGCCCTAAACGCCCGGCGTAAGCCTGCACGTGGGTATCGCTGGTGAAGATGTGGTGATAAAAACGGTCAAGCGAGGTCTTGCCAAACGGGATATCCGCCGCCAGCCCGCCCAGGCCGTTCCATTTTTCATACACAGCGACGGAATGACCGTTCTGGGCCAAATGCCAGGCGAGCGTACATCCAGCGGCGCCGCCGCCGACGATGGCGTATTTAAGCGGCTTACTTGGCTTTGTCATCTAATAACAACTTATATTCAATGCTGTCGACCAGCGCTTCCCAGGAGGCTTCGATAATGTTCTCCGACACGCCGATGGTGATCCAATCCGACACGCCGTCGGTTGATTCGATCATAACCCGCGTCTTGGCGGCGGTGCTGCGTCCCGTGTCGATGATGCGCACCTTAAAGTCGGTGAGGCGCACCTCGCTCAGCTGTGGGTATTTTTCTAACAGCGCCTTGCGCAGCGCATTGTCGAGCGCATTGACGGGGCCGTCGCCTTCGCCCGCCATAAAGAACGAATCGCCGTCGACCGTCAGCCGCACCGTCGCTTCCGACCATAAGTCGCCTGATGAATGTTGGTCGACCAGCACCCGGTACGCCACCATATCGAAGTGTGAGTTATACTCGCCCAGTTCTTTACGGATCAGCAACTCAAGCGAGGCTTCGGCGGCTTCAAAAAAGTAGCCTTCGTTTTCGAGCGATTTAACTTTCGTCAGAACATTCTTGGCCACCGGCGACGATTTATCGACTTCGATGCCCATGTTTTTCAGCATGTGAAAAATATTCGACTGCCCCGAGAGTTCCGACACCAAAATGCGCTGGCGGTTGCCGACCATGGCGGGGTCGATGTGTTCGTAGGTTTTCGAGTCGCGCTGCACCGCGCTGACGTGGATGCCGCCCTTGTGGGCGAAGGCGCTCATGCCAACGAAAGGCTGGTTGTGCTTGAGCGGTACGTTGGCCAGCTCACTGATGAACATCGACAGCCCGGCAATGGTTTGCATTTGTTCAGGCTCGATGACGTCATAGCCCATTTTATACATCAGGTTGGGCAACACGCTGGAGAGATCGGCGTTGCCGCAGCGCTCGCCGAAGCCGTTGAAGGTGCCCTGCACGTGCGTACAACCCGCTTTGATCGCCGCCAGTGAATTGGCGATCCCGCAGCCCGCGTCATTATGGGCGTGAATGCCCAACGCGCCGTCGAGTTCATTGCGCATCTTTGTAACGATCTCAGTGATCTCATGCGGCATGGTCCCGCCGTTGGTGTCGCAAAACGCCAAGACGTCGGCGCCCGCTTCACACGCGGCCTTCACGGTCTGCAACGCATAGTCGGGATTGTTCTTATAGCCGTCAAAAAAATGTTCGGCGTCATAAATCACGATGCGCCCGTTCTCTTTGAGAAAACGGACCGTGTCGCGAATCATGTCGAGATTGTCTTCCAATTTAATGCGCAGCGCATTGGTGACGTGTAGGTCCCAGGTTTTGCCGAAGATCGACACCGCTGCGGTTTCCGCTTCGATCAACGCGCAGACGTTGGGGTCTTCTTCGACCTTGTTGCGCGCATGGCGGGTGCTGCCGAAAGCGCATAACTTGGCGTGTTTGAATTGAACGTCTTTGGCCCGTTGAAAAAACCCGATGTCTTTCGGGTTAGACCCCGGCCAACCGCCTTCGATAAAATCAATGCCAAAATCGTCCAGGCGCTGCGCGATGCGCAGTTTGTCTTCTAAGGACAGATTTACGCCTTCGCCCTGCGTACCATCACGCAAGGTTGTATCAAACGTCTCAATTTTCCCCGCCAAGATGACTCACCTCATACTTACAAAATAGCCGTAGACACGGTGAGCCATTATTGTACCGCTGTCGCGCTGGAATCAAACCGCCGCTTAATGTAAGAACCAATCCGGCGTTTTGGCTTCGGCTTTGACAGTCAGCGCATTCTCCAGGCGCAGCGTTCGTCCGTTGCCCGCGCTGAGGGTCAATGTGTAGACGCCCGGCTGCAAGTCGGCAGGCAGTACGCCCTCGACCCGGTTGCAATCCAGTTGAAACACATCTTCCATCGGGACCGAATCAAACCAGGCGCGATAGCCGTCGCCGTAGGTAAAGCCCTCGCCGTCAATCGAGAGAAAGAACGGCCCGGTTTCGGTATCCAGGTCAATTTCATCTGGAACAATTGAAACCACCTGCGCGGGCGCAAACGAGGCCTCGTCCAGCCAGTCTAAACTGTTTCTCAATATTTGTTGGCCGGATTCGTCGGGCGCGGCCTCAAGCGGAAACGCCAGAAAGACGGCGCGGTAATTGCAGCCCTCAATCGTCACGCCCACGCTGCGGCTGCTGGAACCGTTTGATGTGAAAGCCGTCTCAGCCGTCCCGCGACTGCCGATGGGGCGCACCATGTCAACGAAATCTTCGAGGCCGTTGGAATAGTTCATTGAGAACGACGCCACGCCTTCGCCGACGGGGTTGCCCGAGACGCCTGCAATGGTGCTGGCGCCCTGGTCATGCACCGCCATGCGAACCCCGTAGGCTTCCGCCGCGAGAGTCGAATCGTCTTTCTGGTCGAAGTAATCCTGCCCCGAATGCAACAACGCCCCGCCCTCGCCGAGATAGCGCTGTAATTCGGTTTCAAATAAATGCTGCGGGTTCCAGGCGATGACAAACGCGTCAGAACTGGGGTCTCCGACGGCGTTGAAACTTTTGCCGGATTGCACCCAAACCACGGCGTCAAACCCGTGCATATAATTCGCCGTTGGATAATCGTCTTTTCCATCGACGTCCCAATGCACATAGGTGCGCTCAATCGCGTCAAGCCAACCCATGTAGGTTTCTTCAAATGATTCACCGTTGTCGTCGTCCACCAACAACACGCTCTGCGGCCCCGGCGCCGGGACGGTGCGCATCCAGCAGGCGATGCTGTAATTCAATCCGGTGGTGAGATTGCTGAGTTGCAGGCGCTGCTCGAGGTCCGTCAACCCACTGGGGCTAGACGCGCTCGCGGTCGCCTTGATTTCGATCTTTTCGCCAGGCGGCAACGTAAACGAATCGTCGGACAGTTCAACCGACAATGCATTATTAAACCGCACCGGGGTGATGACGTATTCACACTCTTGCGCAGAGGCATTCACGATGCGCAGATAACGCTCCACGCTGCCGCTATCGCTCAGGGTCAATCGTCCGAACCCTAATTTGGGCGGCAGCACGATGGTATCCACTTCGCCAGCGGCGAACGCATCCACCCGGCCCGCGCCAGTTTCCATCGCGTTCGCTTCACGCGAGCCGTTGCTGTTTTTGGCGGTATTCGCCGTGGAGATCACAATGGCCGACTTCACCCAATCGGGCGGCCAGTTGGGGTGTAACTGGCGCACCAACGCCGCCAACCCCGCCACGCGGGGCGACGCCTGGCTGGTACCGTCCACCCAACGAAATCCGCCCGCCGTAAATTGGCTTCCCGGGAAATCCTGGTCATTCTGAGTGGCGCCGAAACTGCCCGCGCCAATCGCGCTCACGTCCGGCTTGAAACTATATTCCGCCGACGGCCCCAATGATGAAAAAGTCGCCATGCGGTTCGAGGTGAACGGCTGGTCTGAAACCGGGCCGCCGATCACTTCAATGGTCGCCTTGTCGCCGTTCGACAGCGCCTCTTTAATCGCCAGGCCAAAATCACGACCGACCAACACAACCGGAACCGATAAATTTTCGGAGTCGGGGATAATCAATTCTGAATCCGGCCGGTCGTTTTGATAGAACAAAACCCCGCGCCCGCCGATGGCCTGCACCCGCGCCGCTTTGTCCACAAACTGACACTCGCCGCGCTGTACCAACACCCAGTCAGATGCGGACGCGCCTGCGGGAAAATCGTTGCACGCGCGACCGTCTAAGTCGCCGCCAAACGCGCCGCCGTCAAGCGTGTCGGCGTCAACCACAGAAAACGCGCCAATGATCGGCTCGGTATAAAAGCCCGACGATGCGCTCGCGTCAGACGGCGAACCGAAATTCGCCTGTTCTTCGGTGATGACCGGTTCGCCGTTCACCCAAAGGCTGACCCGCAGCGCGTATTGATCAATGGTTCCATTGGCGCGGTGCGAATTGGTAATCGCGCCTACTGTGATGGCTTCCTCTACTTGCGCGGGCGCGCCGATGGTGAATGCGCGGCCTTCATTCTGCGCGGCAATCACAGCAACCGCGCCCGCCGCGACGGCATTGCGCACCGCGTCTAACTCAGCCGAATGATGAGGTTCATCAAACGCTGAAAAACCGAAACTCATGTTTAAAACGTCAGCCCCGTCGCTGACCGCCGCTTCGATGGCGGCGATGATCTGCTCGCTGCTGGCGCCGTCGGTGGTGAAAATTTTGTAGTTGCCCAAGTAGGCGCGCGGCGCAACGCCGGAGAGAAACCCCAGCGGAGACTTTACGTCCAGATTCGCAGCGGAGATCGAGGCCACGTTCGAGCCATGTCCATCGCGATCAAACAGGGTGGTGTCGCCTTGCTGACCAAAACCGGGCGGAAACACCCGCGCGGCAATAATCTTTTTATTGGTGAAATCGGCATTGCCTTTCGGAAACCCCTCAGGATACTCATACCCATCGCCTTCAAACGCGGGGTGGGTTGCGTCAACGCCCGAATCAATAATGGCGATAAATACGCCTTCGCCTGCGTTGTCTCCAAATTCAAATTTTTCGTAGGCTTCGGGCAAACGCATCAACTGGCCGCTTTGGGTCAGGGTCGGTTTGTAGGTTTTGACGCGGGAGATGTACTTTACGTCGGGGTGTTCGCGCAATTCACCCAGCGCCTCGGCATTCATGCGAACGCTGAACGCGTTGATTAAGTCGGTAAATTGTGCGCCGAGCTCGGCCTGAGGATCAACCTGGCGGCATTGTTCAAACAGGCCCGATTGTTGAGCGAGCAGCTGTTGTTTGTAGGTCGTCGCCGGGACCGGCGTCCGGCTCTGTCGCGAACGGTTATTATTCTGTGAACCGCCCGCAAGCAAAGCCGGCGCTGACTTTAACACAACAATGGAATGCAATGATTGACCGCCGGAGTAAGGCAGCGACCATACGCTGAGCGTCCCCAAAAAAAGACACAGGGACAGCCCCAATACAAAAACTTTCATTCACATCTCCAATCGTTCAAGGTTCTGTAGCGATTGTTAAACGATGTTCGGTCAGCGCGCCCGAAGGGCTTCGCGATAGATCAATTGACGAAAACTCAATCCGAACACAAATCTGACAACCACTATAAAAAAGAACCCGACCGACGCGAGAGGTTAGTCATTCACCAAATCAAATTCTTCACATAAGGCGCGGACGGCAAGTTCGGTATAATTTTCGTCGATGACGCACGAGATTTTTATCTCCGACGTACTAATCATCAAAATATTGATGCCTTTCGCCGCCAGTATATTGAACATGCGCGACGCCACGCCAGCGTGAGCTTTCATGCCGACGCCGACGACCGAAATTTTTGCAATCTTATCGCCATAGGTGATTTCTTTGGCGTTAATGACCTCCCGCAACTCGGCTTCGTTCTTTTTAATATACGGCAAATCGGTACGCTCTACCGTAAAGGATATATCAGCGCGACCATTTTCGCCCACATTTTGAACGATCATATCGACGTTTATATTGAGTTGGGTGAGGTGAGAGAACAATTTAGCCGCCATCCCCGGCTCATCGGCGATGCCCGAGAAGGTCACTTTGGCTTCTTTGGTGTTATGTATAACTGCGCTAACGACGACATTTTCCATGGTATGAACCTCCTGGGTAATCATGGTTCCGGGCTTATCTTCAAAACTCGAAAGCACTTGAAGGGGGACGTTATATTTCGCGGCGAACTGCACCGACCGCGTGTGAAGAACCTTGGCGCCGGTTGACGCCATTTCCAACATTTCTTCGTAGGACAATTCGTTAATTTTTTTCACATTTGGAACAATGCGCGGATCGGTGGCGTAGACGCCGTCTACGTCGGTGTAGATGTCGCAGCGTTCTGCATTAAGCACCGCCGCCAGCGCAACCGCCGTAGTGTCAGACCCGCCGCGACCCAGCGTGGTGATTTCCCACTCGCCGGTCACGCCCTGAAACCCGGCGACGACTACGATCTTGCCCGCGTCGAGTTCCTTACGGATTTTGGCGTCGTCAATGCTTAAGAGTTTGGCTTTGCTGTGGATTTCGTCCGTGCGCATATTAATCTGCGGCGCCAGAAACGAAATCGCAGGCTTGCCCAATTTTTCGCAAGCCATCGCCATCAGCGCGATAGACGCCTGCTCGCCCGACGCCGCCAGCATATCGCGCTCGCGCGGCGACCCGGCGGGATCAATCTCATTGGCGAGGTTTAACAGACGGTCGGTCTCGCCCGCCATCGCGGAAACCGCCACAACCACCTGATGGCCCCGCTCCATTTCACGCACCGCCCGACTGGCGGCGTTTAAGATTTTGGCGGTGTCGCCCACTGACGTCCCGCCAAACTTTTGCACGATGATCGACATGCTGGGTTCCTCTATTCTATGAGATCGGTAAATAGTGAATTCCCATTCGATTATGCCTGAATCGAATAGGTCTTAATGGTTTCATCTTCGATATTGATTTTTTCCGCCAGCGCATCCAGAAGCCGAAATCCGCGCAGGACCTTCTGGCTGCGTTGATTGACCGCCCACTCCGAATATCCGCCTTCGCCCTTCACTTCAGGAGAGCGGCTGTCATACAGCAAAAACGGCACGGGGTCGTCATTGTGAGTACGGATCGAGATCGGCGTGGGGTGGTCGGGCAACAACAGCACACGAAAATCTTCGCCGCGCCCGCGCAGTCCATCAATCAGAATGCGCAACATGCGCTGGTCAAAATCATGGACGCTTTGGGTTTTCATTTTCAAGTCGCCCGCATGGCCCATCTCGTCGGTGCTTTCAACATGGACGATCACGAAATCGTCTTTCTGCAAGACTTCCAACGCGGCTTCGGCTTTGCCTTCATAATTGGTGTCGGGCAATCCAGTCGCGCCCTCGACGTATTTAATTTCCAGCCCGGCGAGAAAGCCGATGCCGCGAATCAAATCAACAGCGGTGATGACGCCGCCGCGTAAGCCGATGCGTTCTGAATACGGTTGCAGACTCGGCGCAGGGCCTTGGCCCCACAGCCAAATCTGGGTCGCAGCAGGCTTGCCCGCAGCCAGCCGCGCTTGATTGACGGGATGCCCATCAAACACCGCGATGGATTTCTCCATCAAGCCGCGTACGAAATCCTGCGAGCCGCCCTGGGGAAGATAAAGCGCAATATCTTTATCGAGAATATCGTGCGGCGGGGTGCATTTGACCTCGCCGTTTGACGCCGCCGTCTGCATGATATGGCGATATTGAACGCCAGGATGAAACAGGACGCCATCAGCAGACAGCGCCTCGTTGAGGCTCTTGACTAACGCCTCCGCCTCTTCGGTGGAGATATGCCCGGCGGTGAATTCTTTCATCTTGCCGTCGGCAATGGTGACCAGGTTGCAGCGATAGGCGAAATCGTCGCCCAGTTCGATGCCCAGGCTGGCAGCTTCGAGCGGCGCGCGTCCCGAATAGATTTCAGCGGGGTTGTAGCCGAAGATCGACAGACACGCCACGTCGCTGCCGGGGTGCATCCCGTCCGGGGTGTTCTGCGCCCAGCCCACTTGTCCGCAGTTGGCGAGTTCGTCCATCAGCGGAGAGTCGGCGGCGGCCAGCGGCGTTTGCCGGTTGGGAAAATCGCTAACCGTATCTGACGCGCCGTCGGGAATCGCAATGATATATTTCATTTGGATCCAATCTCCAAAATCGGGTTCGGTTTACGCCTTCACGTCGTTCAGGTCGGCGATGCGAATCACCGTCGGCGGTGCGAGCACCACATCAAGCGCGTCGATTTTTTTCAGCGCCTGCATGATGTCTCCTTCTTTGGCGTGGTGGGTCATGATGACCACCGGACATTGCTGCGCATTCGCAGACTCGAGTTGCAAGACCGACAGTATGCTGATGCCGCGCTCCGCCAGTTCATTGGCGATTTTTGCGAAGACGCCGGGTTTTTCTTTCACCAGAAAGCGCAGGTAATATTCTGACGCCACTTCGCTCATGGCGCGTAACGGCTTGGCGGGCGTATAAAAGTTTGAGTAATCCACCGGACGCCGCGCCTGCGCATCCAGCGCGCATTGAATCACGTCGCTGATGACGGCGTGCCCAGTCGGCTTGTCGCCCGCGCCGCGCCCATATTCGACGGTCATGCCAAGCCCGTCTGCGTACGTACAAACCGCGTTGAACACGCCTTTGACCGACGCCAAGAGATGCGACTCAGGGATAAACGTCGGGTGCACCCGCACATCGACCTCGCCGCCCAAGTCTTTGGCGACCGCCAGCAGTTTCAGGCAATAGCCCAACTTGCGGCCATACTCGATATCTTCAACGGTGATGTTGCCGATGCCCTGCGTGTAAACATCGCTCAGTTTGACTTCGGTGCCAAAACAGATCGACGCCAGCAGCGTGATTTTATGCGCCGCGTCATTGCCTTCCACGTCGTAGGTAGGGTCGAGTTCGGCGTAACCGAGTTCTTGCGCTTCTTTGAGCACCACATCGAAAGGCCGGTTGGCTTCTTCCATAGTGGTGAGAATGTAATTACTGGTTCCATTGATAATGGCGTAGATTTCATCAATCTTGGCCGACGCCAGGCCGCCGTACAGCGACTGAATAATGGGAATGCCGCCGCCCACCGCGCCTTCGAAATAGATTTTGCGCTGATTGTCTTCGGCGAGTTTAAACAGTTCGGCGCCGTGCGTCGCCAGCAGCGCCTTGTTGGCGGTGACCACGTCTTTCTTATTGTTTAACGCGCCGATGACGAATTCTTTGGCAATGGTATCGCCGCCGATGAGTTCGACGACGCAGTCAACCTCGGGGTCGTTGATAATTTCCCAGCCATCGGTGGTGGTTTTGACCTTTGACAAATCAACGCCGCGGTCGGTGGTCAGATCGAGGTCTGCCGCCGCATATAACACAACATCCGTCCCTGCGCGTTTTGTGATTTGATCGGCGTTTTGCAGCAACGTCTTGGCCGAACCCGCACCGACGGTTCCAAGTCCAATCAATCCAACCCGATATGCCATAATTCACCTTTTGATTTCGAGAGAGTGACAGCTAGTTTATCTTGGGGGGGCTAATCATTGAAGGAGAAGCGAATTACATAAAAAAATCTAAAGATATTCTGTTTGAACCGAAGCAAGTAGAGTTGCGCCCATGCCAAGAGCGACAACATGCTAGCCTTATTGAGATTCTTTCCAGGAGAAATAGCGGTAAAACCGCGCCGTCGGTTGACAGCGCCACGGCTGGATTTATGATAATTGGCTCATCTGTTTGACATATCGGCGGCTTAGCCAAGTGGTAAGGCAGAGGACTGCAAATTCTCTATCCCCGGTTCGAATCCGGGAGCCGCCTTTTCTCCTATCTGCACCAGATAGAGCCTACAACGATAGCGCGTATTCGACTATGTGATATCCTCTTCCTCATCACCTTCCTCCACGTCATCTAGTGCGGTAGGAAAATTAATCAATTTTGATGCTTCTGAATTTGGTAATTGCTCAACCGTGCGCAAAGCTCTCTCCATTGCCCGTCTCCTCACATCAGTCCTTTCAACAGTTTTGGTTGCAGTATTTAACTGTTTTTTTATCTTTTCCAATACATCGCCAAACTTACCAAATTCTGTCTTAACCGCACCCAATACCCTCCAAACCTCTACCGCCTGTTGTTCAATGGCTAACGTCTGAAATCCCATGCGAAGGCTGCTCAGGAGCGCCGCCAAAGTAGTGGGGCCTGCAATGACAACCCGGTATCGATTCTGAAGATCTGCAACAACGTCTGGCTGCCGAAGAATCTCTGCGTATAAACCCTCCGTCGCTAGAAACATAATTCCAAAGTCAGTTGTGTAAGGCGGATTAACATACTTATCATGGATGTCTTTTGCGGCGACTCGAACTGCCTTCGCCAAGCCGTCTACCGCCGACTGGACAGAATCTAGATCGGCTGTGTCTGCTGCTTCTTGGAGACGATTATAGTCTTCCTGTGGAAATTTCGAATCAATCGGAAGCCAAATACAAGCCTCGGGATCATCTTTAGGCCCTGGCAATCGAACGGCAAACTCAACCCGCTCTTGTGAATTCTCCTTAACCTGGACATTCTTTGCGAATTGTTCTGGATTAAGAATCTGCTCTAAGATCGCTCCAAGTTGGACCTCGGCCCACGTTCCGCGCGCTTTCACATTGGTCAGAACCCTCTTTAAGTCTCCAACGCCCGTGGCTAATTTTTGCATCTCCCCTAAACCAGTATGCACAGCCTCAAGTCTTTCACTCACCTGTTTGAATGACTCACCAAGCCGTTTTTCTAAAGTTGCGTGTAACTTCTCATCCACGGTCTTGCGCATCTGTTCGAGTTTTTTTTCATTATTTTCCTGAAGCTCTTTGACTCGGGAATCAAATGTCGTCCGAATCCGTTCCAATGTTGCATGATTGGATTCGGTTAATTCCTTCAGCTGTTTCGTCATCGAATCAAGTCGCTCTTTTTGGACTTTTCCTAGACTGTCCAATGTTCTTGATAGCATATCGTTCGTTGACTTAAGCCCAGCCGATACTTCTTCTCGTAATTCTTTACCCGAGTTTCTTGATTCTTCTCGCCCGAGTCGAAGTTCTTCGCGCACTTCTTTCCCAACTTCTTTCAGACCTTTTGGCCCTCTAGCGATCAATACAATTACAGCGATCAAAGTTAACGCGGCGATGATTAGGGTCAGCAGCAGCAGGTCTTCATTCATTGTTTTTCACCGATTTAGTCGTTGGGGAATTTCGTATTAATGAAGAAAACAGGAATAAAAAACAGTATTTCACCAAATATTTTTCAAACTTCAGTCCCCCATTTTAAACCCCACCCATAGATGTCTCATATCGTAAAAATAAAGTCAAGCACTTTTTTTGAAAAACAGATTTCTTCAAGGGCTGAACCTGCCTGCGGCAAGCAGGTTCGCTACGCTCATTCTTGCCCTTACCACCCCGCCATTGATACGAGTTTACAGTCCTGGCGTGGGGGCGCCTCTGTGAGCGCCTGTGCAGAAGGGCATGAAAACCCGCACCGAAGCGAAAAGAGACGTACCCACGCCAGTGCCGATTGTTTGCCCTTATACATCACACAATCAACCGCCGTCTTGTTTCCAAGGCGGCGGTTGATTGTTTTATATGAATTGGATTTTTACGCTGATTGATCGAAGAGGTATTTCATCAACGCTTTTTGGGTGTGCAGGCGGTTTTCAGCTTGCTCAAAGACGACTGAGCGGTCGGATTCTAACACACCGTCGGTAATCTCTTCGCCGCGATGCGCGGGCAGGCAGTGCATCACCACCGCATGATTCGGCGCCTGGCTCAGCAAGCCCTCGTTCACCTGATAACCCTGAAACACGCGCTTGCGCTCGTCGGTTTCTTTTTCCTGCCCCATGCTAGTCCACACGTCGGTGTAAATCGCGTCAGCGCTCTTCACTGCCTTGACCGGGTCGAGTTCAAAGGTGATCGCCCCGCCCCAATCGTGCGACATTTCGCGCCCCTGCCAGGTCATCGACGGGTCTGGCTCATAACCGCTGGGCGTACACACCGTCAAATGGAAGCCGAGCAGCCCGGCGATGAGAATCAGCGAATTGCATACGTTGTTGCCATCGCCGATGAAGGTCAGGTTGAAACCTTCCAGATCGCCGCGCTCGCGCAGGCAGTCCCAAACGGTAAACAGGTCGGCAATCGCCTGACACGGGTGGCCTTCGTCTGACAGCGCGTTAATGACTGGAATGTCCGCATACTTGGCAAGGTCCATAATCGACTGCTGCGAAAACACGCGCGCGACCACCAAATCGACCCAGCGCGCCAGGTTGCGGGCCACATCTTTGACCGGCTCGCGCTTGCCCAGGTTGATATCCTGGTTGGTCAAATACACGGAATAGCCGCCCAACTGTTGAATGCCTGCCTCGAAAGTGACCTTGGTGCGCAACGATTGCTTTTCGTTAATCATCGCCATGGTCTTGCCTTCGAGCGCTTTAGAAAATGCGCGCGGATCGGCTTTCATTTCAGCGGACAGTTGAAAGATCGCGAGTAAATCTTCGCGGTTTAGGTCGGTAATGAGTCTCAGGTCGCGTTTTTTCATGAGTGGTTCTCCAAAGATACAGTCAGGCAATCATCCAGCGCAGGCAATACGCCGAGTAACAAATCTTCATTCACAATTAACGGCGGCAGAAAACGCAGCACGTTCGGTCCCGCCGAACCAGCCAGGTAGCCCCGCTCACGCAGTTTTGACAGCAAGCCAGCAACGGGGCCGGTCATTTCAACGCCGATCATCAGCCCGCGCCCTCGCACCTCTTTGATGCAAGCATGTTTTGTCTTCATCAAGTTCAATTGGGCGCGAAACATCTCGCCCAGCCGTTTGCTGCGTTCAGCGAGATTGTCGTCGATGATGGTCAAAAACGCCGCCACCCCCGCCGCAGCCGCCAAGGGATTGCCGCCGAAGGTCGAAGCATGGGTCCCCGGCGTAAGCAATTCCGCCGCGTGGTCTTTCATCAACAACGCGCCCATCGGGACGCCGCCCGCCAGGCTCTTCGCCAATGCGATCAGGTCCGGCTCGACGCCGAATTCTTCGCTGGCGAACAAATGGCCCGCGCGCCCCAGGCCGCACTGCACTTCATCAAAGATCAACAACGCGCCAGTTTTGTCGCATAAGCGACGCGCCTCTTGCGCAAACTCAACGCTGACCGGATGGATGCCGCCCTCGCCCTGCACGGGTTCAAACAACACCGCGCAGGTGGAAGCGTCCACCGCGTTCGTTAACGCCTCGACGTCGTTGATGGGAACATGAACGAAGCCTTCCAACAAAGGCTCGAAGCCCTGGTGATATTTTTCTTGTCCGGTCGCGGCCAACGCGCCCATCGTGCGACCATGAAACGAATTTTGCAGCGCAACGATTTTGTGTTTGCCTTCGCCATGTTTTTCTTTTGAATATCGGCGGGAAAGTTTAATGCCCGCTTCGACGGCTTCGGCGCCGCTGTTGCAGAAAAACGCCTTGTCCGCGCCGCTGTGTTCAACCAGCAAACGCGCCAATTCGATTTGTGGTTCGATTAGATAGAGATTGGAAACGTGCAGCAAGGTTTCAGCCTGCTTTTGAATCGCAGCAACCACCCTCGGGTGGCAATGGCCCAGGTTGTTCACGCCCAAACCCGAAAGCAAGTCTGTATATCGCCGCCCCGTGTTGTCCCACACTTGTGCGCCTTCGCCGCGCACCAGACACAAATCACGGTGACCATAATTGTTGCTCAATACAGCCGCAGCGGCATCCGCCGCCGATAGAGACGCCGTCGTCATGGCGTCGCCCTCCCTTCGGTTCTAAGCAGGATCGGGATACACCTGCGTTCCTACGCCGGTGTCGGTAAACAATTCAACCAGGACGGAGTGTGGGACCCGCCCGTCGATAATGTGCGTTTTCTTCACGCCGCCGCCGATAGCCGTCAAACAAGCCGTCAACTTGGGAATCATCCCGCCCTGGGCGTTTCCTTCGGCGATCATTTGTTGCGCTTCGGTCGCAGACAACGACGAAACAAAACTGGCGGGGTCGTCTTTATCTTTGAGGACTCCGCGCATGTCTGTCAACATGACGAGGCGTTCGGCCTTTAACGCGCGGGCAATTTCTCCCGCCGCAATGTCGGCGTTAATGTTGTACGCATGGCCGTCGTCGCCCATCCCTACGGACGAAATAACGGGAATGAACCCGTCGGTCTCAAGCGTATTGAGAATGCGCGGATCGACGTTGGCCACATCGCCGACATAACCGATGTCGAGTTCTTGCGACGGGTCTTCGCTATTGCGGTGCATTTTTTTCTTGGCGCGAATCAAGCGGCCGTCTTTGCCCGACAAGCCGACGGCGCGCCCGCCTTCGAGATTGATACGCGCGACAATGTCTTTGCCGACCGCGCCAGTCAACACCATTTCGGCGATATCAACGGTTTCTTTATCGGTGATGCGCAGCCCGTCGATGAACTCCGTCTCTTTTCCGAGACGCTTCATCAATGCGGTCACTTGCGGGCCGCCGCCGTGCACGACGATGGGGCGCATCCCCACGTAGTCGAGCAACACCACGTCGCGGCAAAACTCCTGCTTGAGCGTTTCGTTGGTCATGGCCGCGCCGCCATACTTAATCACCACGGTCTTGGCGTAGAACTTCCTGATGTATGGAAGCGCTTCAATCAGATGCTGGGAAAAAAGTTCACGGTTGTCAGTCACGATTGTCGTCCCGCTAGTAGATCAATTTATTTAATGGATATTCGATGATACCAACCGCCCCGGCGTGTTTGAGACATGGGATAATCTCGCGCACGGTTCGCTCGTCCGCAATAATCTCAATCGCGCTCCAGCCTTTTTCATACAAATTTGAAACGGTCGGATTGGTGATGCCTTTCGGCAAGGCCTTCATCACGGCTTCCAAATCAGCTTCTTTGACATTCATTTTGATGCCGACCTTGTCGTTGGCGTTGATGGCGCCTTCAAGCATCATCGCCATGCGGTCAAGTTTGTCGCGCTTCCACTTATCTTTGAACGCGGTTTTATTGGCAATCAAGTTGGTCTGCGACTCAAACAGCGTGTCAACAATGCGCAGATTATTGGCGCGCAATGACGAGCCGGTTTCGGTCACGTCAACAATGGCGTCGACCAGATCAGGACACTTCACCTCAGTGGCGCCCCATGAAAACTCGACGGTCGCATTCACGCCGTTCTCGGCGAGATAGCGCTTGGTGGCGTTGACCAGTTCGGTGGCGATGCGTTTGCCTTCGAGGTCTTTCACGCTATGAATGTCAGACTTCTCCGGCGCCGCCAACACCCAGCGCACCGGACGCGGCGTCGATTTGGAATAACAAAGCGTGATAACCGATTCTACCTCCGAGTCGTTTTCGCGCACCCAGTCCTGCCCGGTGATGCCCGCGTCGAGCACGCCGTCTTCAACATAGCGCGACATCTCTTGCGCGCGCAGCAGCACAATCGAAAGTTCCTGGTCGTCGCAGCTGGGGTAATACGAACGGTCGCGCACTTTGATTTTGTAGCCAGCGCGTCCAAACAGGTCAAAGGTCGATTCTTGCAGGCTGCCCTTGGGCAAGCCCAGTTTCAATACATTTTCGCTCATGGTGTTTTCCTAAATTTATCTCTATTCAACAATCGTCAACGAGGAGCCCAAGCGGACGATTTTATACAGTTCTTCCACGTCTTCGTTATACATGCGAATGCAGCCGGCGCTTTTACGAAAACCGATGGTGTCAGGCTCGTTGGTGCCATGGACGCCCAGGCTGCTGCCGATGCCCATCCAGCGCGTACCCAGCGCATTATCAGGATCGCCCGGGTCTACGATGCCGCCGGTCGGTTTATACCAGCGCGGGTTTTCCTGTTTGGTCTCAATGGTGTACTTGCCCGCAGGCGTTTTATAACTCTGTTCGCCAATACCCACTGGATACCATTTGATGAACTTCCCGCTTTCGGTCAACAGGTTCAAGCGGCATGATTCTTTTTCGACCACAATGCGAAACGGTTCTTTGGGAACCTTCAATCGCTTGCCGATGCGCAGCGAACCGCGCAGGCGGTTGGCTTCGTTCACATACCAGGCGGTGGTTCCGTACAGGCTGCCGATTTTAATGGGCGAGTCGCCCTTCTCGACCGTGTACAGCTGCGAAAATTCATCTAACGTCGGCGACCACAGCGTGGCCGAATTCATTTCGGTCAAACGGTCTTTCGCAGCGGCGATGACGCTTTGCGGCGCGTCCATCTCTAATAGTTCATAGAGATATTCGCGCTCTTTATCAACATTGCCTTCTTTGGCGTATGACGTAGCGATTCCAACCAGCGCTTCGCCGCGCAAGACCGGGTCGGTCGCGGACGCCACTTCACTAAAGATCGCCCGCGCCTCGGCGGGTTTTTCTTCCAGCAACGCGCTTGCCTGACGCTGTCGCGCCGTGAGGAAGTATTCGCTTTCGGAATACTCCGAGACAAGACGGTTCCAAATTTCGAGCGCTTCTTTGTGTCCGCCTTTTTCGTAGGCGAGCGCCAATTGATAGAGTGCGCGGGCCGCGCCGGGAAAGCGGTCTCCCGCCTGCACGACCGGCAGCAACGCCGGGATCGCCGTCTTCACGTCGCCCGACTCGATCAGCGATTCCGCCAGGTGCAACTGGTTCCAGCGGCCTTCTTCGACCCGCTTGTTATAGAGCAAAAAGCCCGCCGTACCGAGCGAACCCAAAAATACGAGAACCAATAAATAAATGAAAAATGTCCGGTTCAACATGTCTCAACCTCCAAGTCCACAAACAAAACGACCAAACCGCCAACCTCATTGGCGCGTAAGACGACCTCATACGAAAACACGTATTGTAACCCGCTTTTTCCAAAACCCCTGAAAAAAAGCGAAACCCGCCTCTCCACAACAAGGCGGGCGTTCGCCGAACATTCAAGCGGATGAGCCGTTGTCTTACGCAGCAGAACCCAAACGGTTGGGGTCAATCGCCTCGCCGTCGTCTTTGACTTTCTTCGGTTCATGCTTGCCCATCATCAACAGGATGGGGCTGGCAACAAAGATTGACGAGTATGTACCCACCACAACGCCGATCAATAGCGTAAAGGCGAAGTCGTGAATGACCGGCCCGCCGACAATGTGCAGCGTTCCGATGACCAATAATGTGGTGACCGACGTCAACACCGTACGCGACAAGGTCTGGTTGATGCTGTGATTGACGACGTCAGAGAAACTCTGTAAACCCGATGTGTAATTTTCGCGAATGCGGTCAAACACAACGATGGTATCGTTCAATGAATACCCAAGCACCGTCAGCAGCGCGGCAATGATGGGCAAGTTAAACTCCGTACCGGTTAACGCCAACATGGATAGCGTAAACAAAATATCGTGGAACAACGCCGCCACCGCCGCCACCGCAAACCGGAACTCAAACCGGGCGGTGATATACAGCAGGATGCCTACGCTGGCGAACAGGATGCAATACAAACCTTTGAGCAACAGCTCGCCGCCGACCTTGGCGCCGACCGTGTCTGCTTGCAGGGTTTCAAACCCCCGGCCCGGGAACACCTCGCGAATCTTGGCGTCGAGTTCGTCTGAACTTTGCACCACGGCGTTTTCGCCGCCGCGAACCCGGATCAGCATTTGTTTGCCTTCGCCGCCTAGAACTTCCTGAATGACCGCGTCCGCAACGCCGATTTGCGCCATGCCGCCGCGCACTTCGTCCGCCGTGATGACGTCGTCAAACGCCAAAATTACTTCGCTGCCGCCGGCAAAATCGATGCCCTGGTAATTCTGCCAATTGGCGGCGAGAAAAATAAATCCAGCAAGGCCAATTGCCAAAGACGTCATCATAAAGACTTTGCCTTGCTTGAGGAGATTGTAGTTGGCGTTTTCAAAGAACCGGATATTGCCGATCGACAACGTCTCGGCGCCGCGCCCGGCGATAATATCAAACACCAGACGGGTCACGAAAACGGCGGTAAACATCGAAATGATGATACCCAGCGACAATGTCACTGCGAAACCTTTAATGGGGCCGGTTCCAAATTGGAACAGAACCAACGCCGTAATCAACGTCGTTAAGTTGGCGTCGAAAATGGTCATAAACGCGCGACCGTAGGCTTTGTCTAAGACAAGAGGCAGGTTTTTGGCGCGCTTGCTTTTCATTTCTTCGCGCATACGTTCAAAGATAAGAACGTTGGCGTCGACCGCCATACCGATAAGCAATACCAGACCGGCGATACCGGGCAGGGTCAGCGTCGCGTTAAAGAACGCCATGCCCGCCATCAGAAGTATCAGGTTCATTACGACCGCCAAGTTGGCGACCATACCGACAAACAGGTAGTACGCCGCCATAAAGACCAACACAATGGAGCCGCCGATCATGCCCGCATAGATGCCTTTTTCAATCGAGTCTTGACCCAGTGACGGGCCAACCACGCGGCTTTGTTCAACGTGCATCGGGGCTGGCAAGGCGCCTGCGCGAAGCACAACCGCGATGTGGCGCGCTTCCATGATATCGCCGATGCCTTCGATGACGGCGCTGCCGCCGCGAATTTCGCTGCGAATCACCGGCGCAGTAAACACGCGGTCATTCAACACAACCGCGAGGTATTTGCCTTTGTTGTCGCGGGTGGTGCGGTGAAACATCTTGCCGCCGTCGCTGTTAAAATTCAGAGACACGCGCGGTTGATTGGTGGTCGGATCCATCGTCGGGAACGCGTCATCCAATTCCGAGCCGGACACTTCAACCTTTTTCTTTACCAGATAGAGATAGCGGTGAGCGAAATCAAAATAGGGAGGGTAAGGCTCTTCTTCATTGCCCCACACAAACATCAGGTCGCGGTCGATCATGGCGTTGACCGTCGAGCGCTGTAAAATCGTATTCACCAACTCGAAATTTTCCGGCGTCTGTACTGCAACCGCCGCTACCGAGCGCATCGGCATTTGCGCAGCCAACAGGCTCTGGAAATCTTCCGGCGCAGCAGCGTCAATATCGGAAATAATGCGTACCAGGTCCGGTTGCTCCGCGACGATATGGAAACTTAATTTTGAATCAGCGCTTACCAGCTTTTTCACGGCGTCGGGATCGCTAAAACCAGGCATTTCCAACACGATGCGGTTCGGCGCTTGTTTGATGATGGCCGCTTCGGCGACGCCGAAGGCGTCAACGCGGCTTTCAATCGCGGCGGCGGCGCTGTCAAGCACAATTTCTTTCGCATACGCGATATCCGAATCGCTTTTGCCCTGGGCGCGCAATTCCGCTTCGTATTCTTCGATATCCACTTCGATAACCAAGTGAACGCCGCCCTGCAAATCAAGACCGAGTTGCAGGCTGTTATCTTTCATCTCACGCAACGCGCGCTTCTTCGCCATGAGTTCATTTTGCAGCTCAACAGCATTTCCCTGGCCGGATTCAATCTTCTTTTCGATCTCTATGATTTCTGCCGAGCTGCCGGAGGTGCGCAGCAAGGGGTCAATCGAATAGAATTCGTAGGTAGGCAATAGCAGCCAGAGGGAAATCAATAAAACAAAAACAGTGATGGCGATTCGCCAGACGGGGACCCTCTGCATTTTACTCAAACTCCTTTAGGACGTTAGGAACGAAAAATAGGGCGTTCAAGACCGTTTCCAGGGAACGCACGAAAGTGTACCTTACCCTTAGCCAGATACACAGTCAACGCTCGTAAATCAGTACCAAGTTGTGATTAGGATTTCCCGGTGAACGAATACAAACGTCGTCATTTCAACGATTTCCCAACGCGTTTGGTCACGCGCTTTTGGCTGCCAGCGGCGCTTTTTCTCTTCGTGTTCGCTGCGGCGCGAATCACCCCGCCCGACCTCGCGTTTTATTACGCCTATGGGCATTCCATGCTATATGACATCGATTTTTACTTCGCGCCCCAATTCGCCGCCTTTCCCTTCGCCAACCACGAACTCTACCTGTCGGCCCACGGCCTGCCCGCCAACGACTGGCCGATGGGCGCTGGCGTCCTCTGGGCGCCCTTCATGTTGTTCGCATCCATTTTGCGGATCGGACTCAACCTTTTCGGCTTTTCAATCGAACCCGGCGGATATGCGTGGTTCGATCAATGGGTCATTACGTTTAGCGCCTCTTGGCTTTTTGGCGCAGGAACCCTATACGCCTCTTATCGCTTGGCGCGTTCCCACAAAATCAGCCATGCGAATGCGGTCTGGGCTTGCGCGCTGATGGCGGCGGGCAGTTCGCTCACCTATCATCTGTACGTCAATTCCGCCGACTCACACCCGCCCTCAGCGTTCTTCATCGTCCTGAGTTTGTTGGCGTGGCAGTCATACAAACAGACCCCGCGCCTCGCCTTCGCCCTGTTTGCCGGGGCCGCGTTGGGAATCGCCGGGCTGGTGCGCCCCCACAATCTGTTATGGGGACTCACGCCGCTTCTCGATTGGGCCATCAACCCCGGCGATCAAAAACGCGTTACCGTCCGGCCCGCTCATATCGCCGTCTTCATCCTAGCGACGCTTGCCGCGTTTCTGCCCCAACTGATGGCTTGGAAGGCGCTCTACGGCTCCTGGTTCGCCCTGCCGCGTTCTGGCGACGTGCTCTGGCTTCACCCGCACCTCTATGAGATGTTGTTTTCTGACTTCCACGGCATGATCTCCTGGTCGCCGCTGTTCGGCTTGGGCATCGCGGGCTTGCTCACTCAACGCCGCGCCCTGCCTTATTTGCTGCCGATGCTGCTGACCATCTACATTTATTCCTGCAACATCGCCTGGTGGGCGGGCGGCTCGTTCGGCAACCGCCGCATGGTGAGTTGTGCGCCGATCTTCATTTTAGGATTAGCCTGGCTCTTACAAGCAACGCCCAAAGCGTGGTTCAAAGGCTTCGCCATTCTCTGCGCCGTCTGGACGTGGCTGTTGTTGGTTGCAGAAATGGGCGGCGCGATTCAGCTCGACCACTATCAATCGTGGAGGGAGATACTGGCCGTTATCCCGCAGGGAGTTCCGCCCGGTCTCAGCGCCCATTTCACCCGTATTGATTGGGGCGAACACGCCCTGTTGAGATTCATCGGCGCAGTCAGCGTCTGCGCGGCGATGCTTGTTCTCCTATGGCTGCATTGCCGGTTTGCGACGATCAAACGGACCGCTTACGTTTTCACGGCGGGACTCCTGCTTCTCTGCGCCTGGTCTGGCGCCGCCCTGCTGCGAACCCCGAACGCAATCAACCCAAACGAACTCACGGATTACATCCCCCGCGACCGCTTCACCTGGGTGGTGTATTTTGAAAAAGGCTTTTATGAAATGCAAACCCGCCAATACACCGACGGCCTCGAAAGCATGTTGGCGGCGGCCATCACCGAACCCAGCCACCCGCAACCCTGGATGTACATCGGCGCCAATCTGGAGTTCCACCAGATGCATGAGTTGGCCTATCTTTATTTTAAACAAGCGATGAGTTACGGCTCGCGCACATCGACGTTTTTCACCTTTTATCTCAACTCAATCAACCGTCAGTTGCGAACAGCGCCCACCGCTTTGCTATACAATGAACGCGGCGTAGTCTTGACCTTGATGAAACAATATGACCAGGCCGTCGCTGACTTTGAACGCGCACTTAAAATGGACCCGGACTATAATCCTGCCATAGAGAATCTAGACACCGTCAACAAACGCGCCGCCGGACAATCGGCCCCGATGCGCTGGGAATAAAAACAATATGGACCAACGGCCTTTAAACCTGTTCATCTCCGTCGGCGAAGAGTCTGCTGACCATCACGGGGCGCATGTCGTTGAAGCGCTTCGTCAAATGCAGCCTGACATCAAGTGGTTCGGCTTTGGCGGCAAAGCGCTTAAGCAACAAGGCGTCGACATCCTCTACCCGTTGCCCGACTTGGCGTTGATTGGTTTTGTTGAGGTCATCAAACGCCTGCCGACCCTGTTTCATGTACGCGCCATTGCAGAAAAATCCTGGGACGAGCGCAAACCCGACGCCGTCATTCTGATCGACTACCCCGGCTTTCACCTGCACCTCGCCAAGCGGGCGCAGGAACGCGGCATTCCCGTGTTTTATTACATCGCCCCCCAGGCCTGGGCCTGGCGCGAGAAGCGGGTCGAAACCATGCGCGAAACCATCAAGCGCCTGTTTGTGATTTTTCCTTTTGAGGAACACTTTTTTCAATCGCGCGGCGTCGATGCGCAGTTTGTCGGTCACCCGTTGCTTGACCGCATCCCGCCGACCCCGGCGCAAGATCGGGCGCCGCTCGAACGCCCCGTGGTCGGGCTTCTGCCCGGCAGCCGCAAGAACGAACTCAAGCGCTTGCTGCCGACCTTACTCAGCGCGGCGAAACGGTTGCGAAAACAAAAACCCGAGACGCAGTTTTTCTTACCGCTCGCTGAAACGCTACCGGAATCTTTTTTGCAGAATTTTGATCTTCCCGATTGGTTAGAGGTAGGACGCGACCCCGATTATGCGCGGCGCAAACAACTGACCTTCGCCTGGACGGCGTCGGGCACGGCAACCATGGAAAACGCGCTGCTGGGCCTGCCGATGGCGGTGGTCTACCGCAGCGGCGCCGTCAACGCATTTCTGGCGAGGCGGCTCATCCGCGTGCCGTATATTGGTATGGTGAATTTGATTGCGCAAAAAGGCATCTGCCCGGAGTTCATCCAGGAACAATGCCACCCCGAACAACTCGCCCGCCATGCAGAAGAGTTTCTCAGCGACGCGCAACGCTATCAGGAAATGATTGACGACCTCAACGCCCTGCGCCAAAAACTCGGCGGCGAAAACGCAGCGCAACGCGCGGCGCAAGCCATTCACGCCGCCATTCTTGAGACGCTCTAGACCGAAGCAGAAGGACGCTCAGTCGCGACCAAGCCGTACAAATCCTTGAGCAAGTAGTACACAAACATCAACAGAAACGAAATCATACCCGTCGCGAGAACAATCAAACTGCGGCGCGGATACACCTTTTTGGGGTCAGGAATCGCATAATACGCGACTTTCAAATCTTGACGCTCTGAGGCGACGGTGGTTCCCGCCCAGTCAAAATTTTTCTCGATGCCAGCCACCACTTCAAGCGCCTGGCTCCAGTAGCGCTTTGATTCGGTCTCTTCGACATCAAGCCGAAAGAACTGCTCTTGTTGTTCGATGACCAACGCTTCCAGCCGCGCGATTTCTTTTTTCATTGATTCAAACTTGGCTTTCATCGCGGGCAGGTCAATCGTGAGTTTTATATATTCCGACCGTAATTGATAATAAATACCATTGATCGTTTCTTCAATGTAGCCCATGCCGGTCAGATCTTCGATTGACTGATTTGGCTTGGCCTCTTCAAGTTGATTTAATACCGTATTGTTACTGAAAATGCTGCGTTTCACTTGCAAGATTTTCTCAGGCGCATCGGTGGCGGAAAAGACTTTTTCAAAATATTCCTGCCGCGTCTCGAGTTCGCGGATGGAGTGGACCAGCGTGTCATGTTGTTGCCGAAGCGTGGCCAGAATAGTGTTATTGGTATCCAACTCGTTTTGTAGCAACGGCAGTTTATTTTTAACCAGCAAGTCGCGATAGTCGATTTGGTAACGCATCGTCTGCTCTTGAATGGGAGTGAGTTCTTGTTGAATAAAACGGCGGCTGTTGTCTTTTTCTTCCATAATAATCTCATTGTTCAGTTGCAGTGCGCGGTTGGCGAGTTGGTTGGCGACGAGTGCGGCGAATTCGGGGTCTTCAAGTTCAACGCTTAGTTGAATCCGGGAAGACTTCTCGTTACTTCGAATTGCCACGCGCCCAGCCAGCGCATTGATATGTTTAAGCCCAAACGGCTCTTCGCTCAAGCGGAATTCATCTATCACGTCCTGCAAAACCGTATCCGCCAGAAAGAGTTCCGAGTAAGTGTCCATCGTCATGCCCGGAAACATCATCGCCCGCTCGCCGATCTTCGAGTTCATCACCACCAGATCAACTTCGGCGCGGTAGCGGTTATGGATCGTGTAAGAAAACGCGGCGGCCAATACCATGCACACCAGCGAAATAATCGCCATCATTCGGCCCCGGCGCCAGATCACCTCAAGGATCGATGCGAGTTGAATTTCGTGCTCCACGCTCATTTCGGTTCCTTTCTGAAAAACGCCGACGACTACTGCGGACGTGAACTGCTAAATGAAGGCGGAGACGGAATCGCCAACACCGGAGCAGGCGTAACGCTCGCGGGGTTAGGCAATTGTTGGCGAAGCGCTTCTTGATGAATTTTAACCTGATAGGTGTCGCGCAATGATTCGCGCCAGGCTTCGAGCCGCTCCTGCATCATCATTTGCGGAAGCAGGGCTTGCACCGGCGGCGCTTCAAACGGTTGGACGCCGACCGACTGTTTCTCTTTCACCAAAAAGAAACCATAGCCATTCACGCAAGCGACCACGGGCGACAGTTCGCCTTCAGGCGTCTTGAGAACCTCCGCCACAAATTCCGCGCCGTAGGCGTTATCAATTCCTTCTGCGTGATACAGGATGCAGTAGCCGTAGTTATACGAGCCGTCAGGCGTGTCAGAATATTGATACGCATATTGCTGCATCACTTTTCGCTTGCCAGTAAAATCGGTCGCTGACGCAATCAACGCCTGCACTTGGGCGTGAAGGTCTAAGGTTTTTTCTTTGGCTTCTTCAAGCGTCTGGTCGTCTTTGGCTTCAATCACCACGCGGTTAATCATTGACCGCGCGGGCGGCGTAAACTTGTCGATCTGCGATTCATAATACGCTTTCAATACGTCCGGCGTGAGCGAATCGCGGATGCGTTGTTTTTGATCTTCCATACAAACGCGCCCCAGCTGAATGTTGCCTAAAATGCCAACCAGTTGGTCTTCGGTCTGGTTGGCTTCCTGGATGTGTTTTTGATATTCTTCTTCGGTCTCAAATTGCCCTTTGAATTCACGCAGCAACACTTCTTTTTCCGCGTCGGTCAAACCAAGGTCGCGCACGCGCGCTTCTTCGATCAACAAATAATTATCGAGAAGCATGTTCACCATCGACTCGCGCTTTTGCGCAATCACGTCTTCCCACTCGATATTTTCTTGCAGCCGATAGGTCGCCATCATTTGTTCGGGGTGAACAATATTGTCGATGTCAGACAAATAAATCGTCCCGCCGCTCCACTCAGCGACCGCGAGATCATTGGCCCGGGTTCCGTTTTTCTGGGGCGAATCCGGCGCGGCGGCCGCGGGAGATTTCTCATTGGTTGGGGAGCCGGGACCGCACGATATCAATCCGATTGAAATGAATAAGGATAAAACCGCAACACAAAATGCTCTCATACTGATGACGCACCTGCCCTTACAATCAAAGTGTCAAAACTCAATTTGAATCCTCATCACTGAGGATGCGCTTCGCAGGCCCCACGTCGTTCGCCTGTAGATAGGTTTCGTAGTCGGGCATGGGTTCTGATGGATGAAACTGTTGCCAGTATTTTCTAAAATTGACTTTTTGCTCGTCCAAAGTGCTATTGGTCGCCGTTTTTCCATACATCATTTGTTCGCGCTGAAAAACGCGCCCATGTTTTTCCTGATAGTCTTGCATGGCTTTTTGTTGTTGCTGCGCCGTAATTTTCGTCGGCATCTGATAGCCGGGCAGCGGCTCATAATTCTGGCTGAGCGCTTTAAATTTATCGCCAAACCGTTTGAGGTAATATTCGTAAGCCTCGACTTGTTCGTCACGGGTCAAGGCGCGGGGATTCTTCCTCACGTCATCGAAAAATTCGGGCTTCTTCGCCAAACGCAGCGCAAAAGCGGCCTCGCCCATGTGCAGCGTCACTTGGTCTTCCGACACTTGATGGACAGTGATTCCCGTTTCTAACGTCTGGCCTTCAAAGACGATAAAATATTCGCTGGTGCGCGTCTTTTGAATGGTGCCGTTTTTCTTTTGGCCCAACTGTGAAAAGTTGACGTAGATCCAATCATTCACCAGCGACAACAAGCGCGCTTTATCATTGATTTCGTCTGACGGTGGAACATAAGGCTCAGCCGCCATCGTCGTCGGCGGCGTGAAGAGATCATCCTGAAGGATAACCGCCGCGTCCTTCAATTCGGGAAACAACTCAAGGATGGAGTCGCTGCCTCGCCCGCCGGGCGCGAGCGGACGCGGTTGTTCAGCCAAGGCAATCCGCGGCGCCTCCACCGTGGACGTCACTGGCGCCGTAGGTTTAAAAACGGTAATCGCCACGACCGCAGCGACTAAAACACAAGAAAAAACAACCAGAACGATGCGCATTGGCACTCTCCATCTGAACTTAAATATTGTTCAGTTACGCGAAAGGTAGTGTATCACGGGCGCCGCTGCAAACAACAGATTCAGCGTACATCCCCCAGATTGGCCTCCGCATTTTTATTCGCGCGGCCTCAACTCACCATACAATCACGATTTCAGCCAAAAAAAGTAACGGCGCCTCGAAACCGAGGCGCCGTGAAAATGCGTCATCAAACGGAGCGGCTTAGAAATTACCCGGCAAGATGAAGTCGTCCTGATAACGATATTCAAACAACCCAAGCGCAAAGTCTAACGCTTCCGTGTCAAACTGGACATCATCAGGAATCTGAATAAAGCCGTAGTGTTTTCCGTCACGGGTAATGACAAAGTATGACCGCCCCGGAATATAAGTCGCCTCGTGGCCGATGAAATCAACTTCGCCTGTATCAAACGGATTGGCCAGCACCATTGAATGCGTCAGAGAATTCACGATCGTTTCAGGATCCAGCGAATAAATATCGATTCCCTCGGGAAGCATCATAATTGCGCTGCGCGGATCAGGCGTAATAAACGTACCATCACCCATAACGAGGTCCGCATCCGCAGAGAAGACGGCGAATACAGGGCCGCGCTGATCAAACGAGAAGCCCCACGGTTGTTCGACTTCAAGATCGGTAATTTCTGAAAGCACGGTTTCATCGAGTCCGTCGAAGAAGTCAAAATCACCGTCATTTTCAGCGAGAACAATTCTCGAACTCATGCTGCTCATACGAAACTGACCGTCAGCCGATTTCTTATAAATGATCTCAACGCGGTTTAAGCCGAGAGTGCTCAAAAACGTACCAGGATACCAGGCGATTTCGAGAACGGGCTGCGTACGCGAACGGCGCAAGAACTGCTCACGGTGAATGAACAACAATGCGTATTGTTCAAACTGGTTCAGTTCAGGCACTTCAATAAACATCGGCTTATCAACACCAGCGTTCTTAGGCGCATAGGTCGCAATCAATTTGTTCCCTGAGAGCCGCGTCAGTTCATTGTAGATTGAAAATTCGGGATCTTCGCTGCCTGAAGTTTCTTCAAACATACGACCGAAGTTTTTGATTAAATAGACGTCAATCAACCAGGCGCGCCCATCAAGAACTTCACGAATCCGCAACGTCTGGCCTTCCGCCGGGCGGTTGTCGACAAAGAACATTCTCGCGACGGTTTCGCCAGCAACGGCGCTATCTGTAATATCTACCGCCTGATACTCACAAATTGGCAGGTAGTATGACATATCGAGTAGCAGGTTGGCGCGAATCGTATCGCCTTCGTTCAACAGCGTGAAAGAGTTTTCGATCCCTTTCGATTGCGTAATCGAAATTACTTCGGTGAGATCGAAAAACGAGTTGAGCGATTTTTTTAATCCATTAACATCGGCGCCCTGCTTATCTAAATAGCCCGGGGCCGCATGAGAAACGATCCGCTTGGCGTCTTCAGAATTAAGCGCGTCGATGATGTCATACGTGGTTGCAATAACCGATTGGAGATTGACGTTTCCGGTTTCGACATCAACCACGGCGTCGTCATCCAGGCCCGGTGTATCCGCAAAGACAAACGCGTCGGAGGGAATCTCTGACCTTGGAATTTCATTTACGCCAAAGTAGTGAATTTCACCGCTGCCTTCAACCAGAATGTAACGGTCAGTAACGCCGGGGAAGACTTTGACCTGGCGGACTGTGCCCGGGTCAATCACTTCGCTTGGCAATTGCGGTTGGAAAACGGCTGAGCGCAAGTTCGTTCCCGAACCGGCCCCAGTCACGCGGATGCCGCCGTCTTTGTTTACAATCACAACATTGGTTGCGGTGTTTTCTTTGACAACCAATTCGATGTCGGTGTAGAAGTTAACGTCTTCCTTCAAGTCGCTCCACACAATGTTGTTGACATTGTTGGCAAGCGTCAGAACGCCGTTGCCGGTCAGGAAGTACATATCATCGGCGCGCGGCGTGAGTTCCATGTCGCGATAGATATCCAACCCGACTGCGGGCGGACGCAACGCCGTGTTGGCCTTGCTGCCTAAGAAGAGCATATCGCCATCGCCGTCGAGAACGTAAATTGCGCCATTGGCGTAATCGACCTCAACGTCGCGGACGTTTTCAAGCGCGATCTGGGCCGCTGTCGGCGCAACAATCAACTGAGCGCCTTCAACCGAATTTTTGAGGAACGCCGTGTTTTCGCTCTTGAACGCCAACGTGCCATTGGCCTGCAGCAGCGGCAAAAATACGCCCACATCGCCAGCAGCCAAAACCCCACCGCTGCGTTGTACGCCTATCATGCCGGTAAAGGATGAATTGGGTTCAATGTCGACAACGATGTCGGTTGTGGTCAAATCACCTAACGATGGTAAATCGCCAAGGCTGAAGGTGCGGCCATCGCTTAGTGCTTTGACCATATCAATCTTGTTCGGCAATTCGCCATCAACAGAAATCAAGCCCGTCGATGGATCGTTGCCGCCAGAATCAACCGTGCGCGCCAGTGTGATAATGGGGCCGTCAGCGTAGGTATAAACCAGCGGGTTTACGCCATCGTCTACGCGGGCGTAGATGTAATACTCTTGGGTCGGGTCAAAGTCAGGAATTTGGTCTAGCAGTCTCAAAGTAAACGAATTGGCCAACCCGACTTGCGGACGGACTAACGAACCGCCGATAAATGTTCCATCAAACCCGATGCCGTTATCATCGACAAACAAAGCGACTTGCGGCGAATCGTCAGGGTCTTGAACAACATACGAAATCTGATAGGTAAAGTCTGAGGTCGCGATGTTCGCCCCTGATGTTGGCGACTGGAACGTGATGCGAGGAGAAACATTTTGGCTTTGAACAACAATTTCCCCTGTCGTTAATTGTGACTTACTGATTCCACGGAACGGTTCCGTTTCAATATAGTCCGTGTTTAAGAACGAGTGATACGCAATTCCGCCTTCAGGCGAATCAACATTAATGAAAGAACCATCATCGGTATCGAAGAACGAATACTGGGCGCCCAATTCACCTGAACGCATACGGACGCGGAACGAGTCGCCGACTTTAGCGAGCTGCGACATGCGCAACGTCACAAAGAAGTCGTTGCCAGCGAGAGGCCCGAAGTTTTCATCAGGAATCTGAATCTGATACATATAGGATGTATCGTAATCGCCGGTCTCATGCCAGTTTGAAATTCCAATCGCGCTATAGGGGTGTTGGAAGGCCACTTCAACCGGATCGGGAACATCGGGATATTCCGCTGCTTCGCCCGAGTCAGCCGCTTCGGCGTCAGCGTCAGCCACTTCCTGGTTGTAGTTATCAATGTTTTCAAGCGCACTTTCAACAGCGTCGCCAAAGGTATCGAAGAAGTCGTCTAAATAGTCGCCTATCGTATTGTTGTCGCCCAAGAATGTGTAATGACCAAACTGGGTATAAATTGGCACGTCCGGCTGGTCTGGACCGATTGGGTCGTTCGCATTTTCAGCAAACTCGGCCTCAACGCCAACCACCATCGGAACCTGGCCCACTTTTACGAAGCCGTATTGACTTGGGAACCGCAAGGCGGATGCGAGTGAAAGCAAGAACGACCGGCGAATATCGCCGTCAGGATCGCGTACCCACGGGATATTGTCTTCATCAAGATCGCCAAACGTCAGCATCCAAAATTCTTCGCCGTCGGGGGTGACCACTTTCAGGTCTTCGGAATATAACCCTTCTGCGTTGATGGAAGGATACAAATCAATCAAGCCCATACGCGGATCAAGCGTCGGGAACATGCCCTGGTTATAGCGCGGCGAGCCAAAGTCCGGCGCCGGATCGCCTCTAAACGGACGCGAACCACGGAACGGGTAGATTAAACTGCGGATGGTTTGGTAGAGCGAGAAGTTCAAAACGCGGAAGTCTAACTCTGCAAACCATGAGCCTTCGCCAACGCGCAACGGTAAAATCTGGCCGTCAACTCTATCAAAAGGCGTATCCGCCGGCTCGATGGAAGTGATATATTCTTCAAATTTGGCCAGGTTATTGGGCGGAAATACATACGCCGCTTGCGCAAACCCTCCGGTTGAGCCGAACTGGTCTCGAGTAAAGGGCATGTAACGGTCATTGGCGTCAAACACGCCGTTCTCGCCTGCCGGAGTTAAATCACCTAAATCTTCATCGATCAGACCATCGCCGTCGTCGTCCTGCAAGTTGTAAAGTTCTTCGTCAAACAGGCCGTCGCCGTCGTTATCCCGGTTATCGCCTGTCGGTGTATCGTCATCCTGATAAATAGCAATTGAGTGAGACGTTGCAATAAACGGCCCGGTTTGCGTGACGCCCAATTCAAGAGGAATCACAGAGAACAACGCGGCAAGCGCAGTGAGCGTGGTGCCCGGCAAGAAGTCAACTTGCATTTCTCCAAGAACAGTGCTCTCAGTAAAGAACGCATCCAGCAGATCAAAACTGACGCCTTCGCCGTTCAGCAACAAGGTCGGGTTCTGACCAAAGTCAATCGCGTCGATGCCGACAACGGCTTTGGGCGGCGACGACAAGGTGCGATCAAAAATAACATTGTTATTGCTTGCATTTACGCCTTCGCCCGGCTGGGTGAGGTCTTGAAACGAAAAACGGGGACGTGGACGCCCAATCAGCGGGGTGGTTGAACTCGTGTTGGGACGCCCCATACCCACGCTGGATACCGACTCAAATTCGCTTTCATCTGTCGCGCCCGCAGCATATGACGCAAGGCCCGAACCGACGATGACATCTGTCGGCTGAATGAATGGAATAATTGAATCGAGGCTGCGGACTTTATCGCTCGTTTTAACGGCCAAGTACATTTCAGGGCCGCCGTTGGCGCCAGCGCGCGTGTTCGGAGAGCGCAAGTCGCCGACCGCATTGTTACGCGAAACAGGCATTGTGATGGTAAAGCCTTGGAGCAATGGGAAATTATAAAGATCAAGCAAATTGGATTTTTCGTTGCCCGACAACGAGGTCAAATAACGCACTTGACCTTCGGTCAGCCCTAAAAACGGGCGGGAGATGTTAATCAACTGGTCAAACATCATGCAATCGGGGTCTTGGAAGCACTCTAACGAACCCAATGGCGGGCGAATGATCCCGTCCGCGATTGATTCGTCGCTAATGCTCGAAATCAGATCGGCAGGTAATCCAGCCAATGCGCTAGACAAATCGGAGTCGCTAAACAACCAGGGAATGACGCGTTTCGCTGCCGTGCCGCCCACGCTGCCTGGAATCATACGCTCAAGCACTTTTTGAAGCGCCGGATTGGCCGCAACGTCATCAGCGGTGATATCAAACGGGCTAATTTCTAATTGTGACGGATCAAGCGCAATGACGCGATCAACGCCATTATCAAATTTGCCCGCCTGACCGCCGATTTCACGATACAAGAAGATGCCGCCGGCTGCGCGTTCAAGCGGTTTCAAGAAAATATCCTGGTTGGTGGTGTGAGTCGGTTCGAGGCCTGATGAACCAAACGGACGCGGGCCGTAAGGAACATAGCTCAATACATGCGAATTTAAATTGTCATTTCCCGTAAAGAACGCCTCGCGCGGGATGCCCGCAAAATTCAGCGGCATGGTCTTGGGATACGAAATGGGCTCTTCGCCCCCGACGTTGCGCTCTTCCATCCAAATCATGCCCGGGTTTTCAGGGTCTTCCGGGAAATTATAGAAGAACGGGTTATAGAAGTACGTCGGACGAAGAACGCTCGCAAATGATTGACCGCCAAAGTTTATGCCGGTTCCAATCGCGCTAATTAAGTGGGCGACGGACGCAAGGTTTAAACCGACGAAATTCACTTTCACTTCTTTAATGAAATAATCTTCATCCGGCCGACCGACAAAATCAAAGCCAAGCAAAGTACGCGCTTCTGACTTCGCGTCGATACGGAACGAGTTGTCGGTGTCTTTAATTAAGTTGACGATTTGAACGATGTCGCCCTGGAATATCTGGCGCTCTGCAAAGAGCGGGTTCAAGCCGACAAACGCGTCGTCAGGAAACGGCGTTTCATAGAGCGTATTTTTGGGCAGCGGGTTCCTGCGGTCGCGAATCTTGATACTGTTCGCTGGAATCATTGCCTCGAAGCGGTCGCCCTGGCGCCAGTTTAATGTCGTTTGTACGACAATATGGAAATCGGGGTGACTGTCTTGGATCAGGGGAACCCGCGAAGATGACGACCCCGACACGGGTTTAAATGTTATGAAAAACCGACGCGAATTGGTCGGGTCTACCTGCACTGTCGGTATATCAATCAAGTTGACGGGAATATCGCTGCTCGGATCATTCGCAAAATAACTAAAACTATCGGGCTGGGCCGAACTCTCTTGATAAAGCGCAACGCCGCTTGAGAGCGCCGAAGCCGACAATGGCAAGAAGTCTTCTGCGATATCGAGACCCGCATTGCCATCGGTTAAATCCTCAATGACAATGGTCAGTTCTTCGATCTCTTGCAATCTTGGAATAGGAATCTGGCTTCCTTCGTTCCCAATTGCGGATAACGGAAAACTGAGAACCGCTGTTCGCACAGAAAGCGGCGAGATGCCCAACGGAATGATCACGTCCTCATCGTCTTGAGCGAATGAAGGCAACGCAAACGACGCTGCCACAACGATAAGCGCGAGTCCCCAAACAAGTCCGGCGGGGAAAATACGGGAGTTTTTCTTCATCTGGCTGCTCATGGAAAAACCTCTTTGTAGTTGGATCACTGACTCTTCTACCCTTTGATCGCCCTGGGAAAACTTGCGCGGAGTCTCGTCGCAAATTGCCCATAAAAAGCGCCCTATATACAGACACCTAACGGCCCACAGGGCGCAAACCGTCCCTCAGGCTCCAGCCCGATCTTTCTAACTATCCAAGATACAGACAGTTATTCATACCGGTTCAATTGTATATGCTGCCGTAACTATATAATGCGGCTATAAATAGTGTCAAGTTGAGCGGATTCATCTCCACCACTTCCAACGGTGCAAAATCGTCAAATTCATAACAGCCAAAAATCACAAAAATCCATCAAAATTCTCGTTATAGCCGCATCAGGATGATACCCGACGTTTTAAGTCAACTCTATTCGAGTCACCTTGCGATAGTAACACATTTTTTTTTCTCTGCCCAAAACCCCTATTTTTCGGGAAAAAACAAGTTTTTTTTGACTTTCTCACGAAAACGAATTGACGAAACCATAACAGGCTTTAAGATTATACCAACGATAATTTTTGATTCGGTCAAACTGGCCTTGTTTTATGCCAACGGAGGGTAACGTGGACGAAATTCGTCCCCCAAAATCCACACGATTTATTTTTGTTACAGGGGGCGTCTGCTCTTCGCTCGGCAAGGGCGTGGCGTGCGCCTCGATGGGCTGCTTGCTTGAAGCGCGCGGTCACACCGTCGCGCTGCAGAAGTATGACCCATATATTAATGTTGATCCGGGCACCATGAGCCCCTACCAACACGGCGAGGTCTATGTCACCGACGACGGCGCCGAAACCGACCTCGACCTCGGTTATTACGAACGCTTCACCTCATGCACCATCACCCGTAAGTCAAGCATTTCTACTGGACAGATCTATGACGCCGTCATCAAACGCGAACGCCGCGGCGGCTATCTAGGCAAAACCGTCCAGCTAATTCCACACATTACCGATGAGATCAAACGCCGCATCTATGATGTAGCCGACCAACAAAAGCCCGACTTCCAAATCTGTGAAATCGGCGGCACCGTCGGCGACATCGAAGGCTACCCGTTTCTCGAAGCCATTCGACAGGTCGAGTGGGAACTCGGGCGCGAACGCGTCTTATTTGTCCACTTGACTCTCGTACCAGTCATTTCTGTGGCGGGCGAAGTCAAAACCAAGCCCACTCAACACAGCGTCAACAAGCTTCGCGAAATCGGCATCCAGCCCGCGATTTTGCTATGTCGTACGTCGGTTGCGCTCAACCGCGAGATGAAAGACAAGATCGCGCTGTTCTGCAATATCCCGTCTCATGCGGTGGTCAGCGCCCGCGATATCCAATCAACCATTTATGAAATCCCCATTGCTTACCGCGACGAGGGGCTTGATAAATTGGTCGTCGATTACTTTAAAGTCGGCAATGGGCCGCCCGAACTGCGCGAATGGAAGCGCATTGTTTCCTGCATCAAAAACCCGCGCAAAGGCCCGGTGACAATCGCCGTCGTTGGAAAATACATCCGGCTGCAAGACGCTTACCGCTCCATCTATGACGCACTCATCCACGGCGGCGTCGCCAATAACGCCCGGGTCAACATCCTGCCGGTTCATGCGGAAGAGATCGAGAAAAAAGGCGCGCATGAGCTCCTCAAGGACGCCGATGCGATTTTAGTCCCATGGGGATTCGGAAAACGCGGTACGCTGGGCAAAGTGCAAACCATTGAATACGCCCGCAAGAACAACGTCCCCTTCTTTGGCATCTGCCTGGGGATGCAATGCAGCGTGGTGGAGTTTGGCCGCAACCAACTGAAAATGGACAACGCTTCCAGCACGGAATTTGAACCGGACACCGATTTCCCTGTCATCAGTTTGATGGATGAACAACGCCGCGTTGTCGACAAAGGCGGCACCATGCGGCTGGGCGCTTACCCCTGCGTCCTGAAAAAAGGCACCAAAGCCCGCGCGGCCTATGGCGAAGATGAAATTTCAGAACGCCATCGCCACCGCTGGGAATTCAACAATGATTTCCGCGAAGCCTACGAAAAAGCGGGCTTCATCATTAGCGGTTCGTCGCCGGACGGACACCTGGTTGAAATCGTGGAGTTGAAAGACCACCCCTGGTTTGTCGGTTGCCAGTTCCACCCCGAGCTGAAATCACGTCCGCGAACGCCTCACCCATTATTTAAGGCGTTTATCAAAGCCGCGCTCAAAAAACAAGAAGCCTAACCCGACCTCGGATGAATGATGCGTTTCAAGTAGGGTGGCGTTGAGCGCAGCGAAACCCACCAATAGAAGCGTATCGAAAAAGCGCATCGAAAACCAAAGGTGGGATTCATTGCATTCATCCCACCCTACGGGGGCTGCTTAGATTGATCCCCCCAGGTGATTATGAAACCAATCCCGTCGCGGTGAATGCCCCCCTTGAAAAAAGGGGGGTGGCGCTGAAAGCGCCGGGGGGATTCGGGCGCAACACGTTTTCTTTTCATGCGGCTCACCAGGAGGTTCGCCCTCCCCAGATCATTCAATATATTGGTGGGTTATTATCTACCGCTAATGATGATTGAAACATTGCATGGTGGGCTGTTCGCGCGAGCCCACCCTACCAGGCTCATTCAATTCAACCAAACAAATAACCGTTCAATTCTTCCCAAATGGTAAGTTTGGGAGGGCGAGGCTCCCGCCGAGCCGCGAACAACCAAACAAATAACCGTTCAATTTTTCCCAATTTGAGTCATAATGAGCGTTTGCTACACGACTCGTTGAAGGAAACAGACCGAATGACCGAACCCACTGCCTATCCCTCAGGCACAGACCTGCGTCTTCTTCTACAAAATTGCCAATGCGGCGACGATTTAATGCGAAAACCGGGCGCCGCATCGCCGCTGGTGCGAAAGGCCATTCAGTCGGTCGGCTTTCAGGATTTAACCGAAGCCAATTACGCCTTTGACGAAGGCGGCTATACCCTGGCGATTGTTCTCGCCGAGTCGCATCTCGTGATTCACACCTGGCCTGAATTTGACAATTTAGTTTTGGTCGATATCAGCGTTTGCAACTACCTGCGGCCCAACCGCGAACGCACGCTGCAATTGGGTGAAGAGGTCTGTCGGGTGTTTCAGCCCAAACAACATCTCGTCGAAGAAAGCAGCATGGCGCCGCGCCTGCAAGACAAACTCATCGCCGGCCACGGCTACTATGTCGAGATCGACAAACTGGTCGACTCGCGCAAGAGCGAATTTCAATCTATCACGGTGGCGGACACCCCGGTGTTTGGACGTTCTTTGGTGATCGACGGCGTGTTGCAGGTCAGCGAAGCCGACAGCGCGTTTTATCATGAGCCGCTAGTGCATGTACCGCTGCTGGCGCACCCCAACCCGCAATCCGTCATGATCTGCGGCGGGGGCGACGGCGTCGCCGCCAAAGATGCGCTGCTGCATCCTTCGGTCGAGCGCTGCGTGATTGTGGATATCGACCCCGAAGTGGTTGAGGTCTCGCGCCAGACGCTGCAAACGCTTCACCAGGGCGCGCTCGACGACCCGCGCGTGGAAATTCGCATTCAGAACGCCAAAGAACACCTCGCCCATCTTGATAGAAAATACGACGTGATCTTAATTGACAGCACTGATCCGGTCGGCTGCGGCGAGGCGTTATTTACCCAAGACTTTTACCAGAACCTGTCGCGCTGTCTGGCGGACGACGGCTGGCTGAGCCTGCATGTAGGTTCGCCTTATATTATAGAAGCAGAGTCGGCCCGCGCGGCGGCCAAAGTCTATCAGGCCTTCCATCGCGCCGACCCGTATTTGCAATACGTCCCCAGTTACGCATCGGTGATGGGTTTTATGCTGTGCCAGAACCGCGACGAGCGGCTGCCCGGCCCCGGCGCCATTCAAGAACGCATCGAAGAACGCGGCCTCGACAAACTCGAGCTGCTTACGCCGGAAACCTACGCCGCGATGTTTGCCATCCCGCCCAAATTGCGCCATGTGTTCCCTCATGTCGCGTCGCGGGTTTTCGCGTAATTTCAACGCCTACTTACCAGTGACGAAACGCAACCAGCGGGCTATTGTATGCGACTAGAACGTTTGTCAAAAATATGTGCATAAAGCGCGCCCGCAGCCTGCCTGCTGCAGGCAGGGGCTCAGCGATAGATACCGTTACGGAAACTCAATCCGCACAGTATTCTGGCAACCACTATAAAATAACCATCTCGAAACCAATTTCGGCATGAGTGCAACTGTGGGAGCGCCTGTGTAACAGGGCCTGGAAGCCCGCACCGAAGCGAGCAGATTTGTACACATGCCTTTCGCAGCGAATGAGCAAGTAGCATTTAGCATTGAGATGGCGTCTTGGGTTCGCGTAATACAGTCTGCCTGCGCATTCAGTCGCAGGGGATTGGGTGGAGCAGCTTTCGGAGTCAGCGGCAATAAGCCGCGACGGAGACAAGCGGAATCCAACCCCGAGATTGAATGCGTCGCACAAGAACGCACGATTCTATAAAATTACTTTTTTACGGCATTTTCTGAAGGAGCGGGGAGTTATGCCAGACATTCATGAAGAGCGCATTGCGCCAATCTCGATGCGCGTAGCCTTGATCGTCGCGGCGATTGCTTTGTTCGGCGCATTTTTACGCCTCTATCAACTCGATTACATGGCGTTTCACCATGACGAGTCGATCCACGCCTATTACGCCCATCAGCTCTATCAGGGCAACATGACCGCCTACAAATACGACCCCACCTATCACGGGCCGTTTTTATATCACTACGGCGCCCTGTTTTTCATGTTGTTCGGCGACAGCGACATCGCCGCCCGGCTGCCCTTTGTTTCGTTCGGCCTGCTGATGATGTACTTCGTCTGGCGGCTGCGGCCCTGGACCGGGACCTACGGCGCCTTGTTCTCGATGGCGCTGGTGGCAATCTCGCCGACCATGTCGTATTTCTCCCGCTTCGCCCGCAACGATATATATATAGCGACCGCCGCGCTGGGGGTATTGCTGTTCGCGTTGGAATTTCTACGCGACCGTAAACATTCACAGCTGGTTTGGATGACCTTCTGGCTGGCTTTAATGTATTGCATCAAAGAAAACTCGTACATGACGGGCTTCATTCTGGGCTCGTTTGTCACCTTTTACGCAGTCTATTACGTCCTCAGCGCGGGCAGTCTCTTACGAAAAGACGCGCTGGCCTCGATTTTTGTCGAGCGCTCTCCCTTTGTGAAAATTACCGCGCTGTATGCGCTATTCTCATGCGGCGCATTTAGTTTGGTCTATTTCGTCACCCGCGCGTTTGGCGCCGGGGCCTATCCCAAAAACCCCAACCGCTCGCTCGACTTGTCGCACATGTACAACCTGCGCACCGCCTGGAGCGAATATATCTCCGAACACGCTTGGGTGCAGCCGTTTTGGCTCTTCCTGTTCGGCGGATTGACGATCACGCTGCTATTGGCGTTGGCTTGGACGCGCAGCCGTTTCGAGACGGTGGATTCCTCAGAGCCTCTGCTTTCGCGCATCGCCAAAAACAACCTCGGCGTCTTGACGGCGGTGTTGGTTGCGCTGGCGACCTATGCGTTTCTGTTCACCACCATGGGGTATAACTCCAACGGGATGAAAGCCGGCGTGATTGACTACCTGCTCTACTGGATGGGGCAGCAGGACAACCCGCGCATCGCCGGAGCGCCGACCTATTTTCTGCCGCGCCTGTTTATTTATGAAATCTCCGCTCTCTTGATTGGAACCATCGCCTATTTGACCTACACCCTGCGCGGCTTCGGCCTGTTGGGTTGCGTGAGTTTTCAATTTGCGATGGCCGCCGTGGTGTATACCTACAGCCGCGTCATTCTCTATCACGGTTCCAGTTTAATCACCACGCTCCTGGTCGCGGCCATTTTGTTGATTCTGGCAGGCTTGGCGTTTGTCGGCTCGTTCTTCTTTAATCCATTCAAATCCAACGACCAAAGTTCGGGTACGCAAGACGCCCCCGCGCTCGCGCCGGACGGCGTACGTACCCTGTTTATCTATTGGACGCTGACCTCGGTGATGATCTACGCCATGCTGCACGAAAAGGTGCCTTGGCTGCTCACCCACCAGGCGTTTCCGTTGTTGCTGCTGGCGGGCGTCTTTTTGGGCGACGTGTTTTCGCGGCTGAAACCGGGCGTGTGGCGCCATGCGTTTCTTATCGTCGTGGTGGTGTTGTTCGCCTATCAAGCCCGAACCTCGATCCTGCTGAACTTTTATAACCCCGACAGCCCGCGCGAACTGATGGTCTATACCCAAAGCGACCATAACGTAAAACAACTGGTCGACGAAATGGCGCACGCCGCGTTCCTGCTGGGGCCTGACTACCGCCCGACCAATACCAAAGCGCGTCCCAAGAAACCCATTGCAGTGATTCACGACGACCCGGCATCGTGGCCCTATAGCTGGTACTTGCGCAACTACAATTTTCTCACCATCAGCGCACAACAGATGCCGCCCTCAAACGCTGAGGACGTTCCCTTCGCCATTCTAAACCCCGGCATCCAAGACCGCATGGCGGCTTGGACCAAAGGCAAATACATCAAACAACAAATGCCGCACCGCGTCTGGTGGCCGATGGGACAAAAGGAACTGCCCTTCGAATATTACCGCAACCGCAACCGTCCCTTAGACGAAGCCTTTGACGCGCTATGGCGCTATATGTTGCGCCGCGAAATGTGGAACGAAAACGACCCGTTGCTAAAGCCCGGTTCGTCGGACGTCGTCGTCTACCGCCGCCATCCATTGAAAGACCCCGAGGTCCCGCCCGAGCTGCCCAAGGGATACGACAAACAACCGCGTCCGCTCGAAGTGACCGCGCAGGTCGGCCGCTTTGGCGCAGGCCCCGGCGAGTTTAACGAACCGCGCGGCGTCGCTTTGTCTCCTGATGAGAAAACACTTTACGTTGTTGATGCGCGCAACGGGCGGGTGCAGGTGTTCAACGCCGAAAATGATTTGACCTATGTCGCGACCTATGGCGAGCCGGGAACCGGCGATGGACAGTTCAGCACACAGGGATTCTCTCAATATGACCACGGCCCCAGCGGCGGTATTGCCGTCGCCCCCGATGGAACCATCTACATCACCGACACCTGGCGATTCGAAGACAAAACAGAACAGATTTTCGGACGCATCGTGCGCTTTACCAAAGACGGCGATCCGCTCCCCAGCCTGACGCCGCCCGACGGGCCCTTCTTCTTCCCGCGTGGTTTGGCGGTCGATTCGCTGGGCGTACTCTATGTCGCCGACACTGGGGCGAACCGCATCGTCCGTTTTGCGCCAGACGGAACCTATCTAGGCGTATTTTTGAACAACGTCGTCCGCGAACCGGTCGGCGTGAAAATCGCAAAAGACGGAACCGTATATGTTTGCGACGTGGGGGGCAAACGCGTGGTTGAGGTCAACGCCAACGGGCAGTTCATCAAAGACTATACGGTATACGGCTGGTCGCCCACCAGCGAAGTCGCCATGCAATGGATCGAACCCTATATCGACCTCGATCCAGCAGGCAATATCTATGTCACCGACTCGACGGCCAATATGGTCCACGCCTTCTTGAAAACTGGAAACGAAGTGGTTTTAATTGGCGGGACCGGTTCCGCTCCTGGCAATTTGAATCGTCCCAAAGGGATGCTGGTTGATTCAAGATACCAGGTTTATATCGCCGACTCGAAAAACAACCGGGTAATAAGAGGCATTGTTCGTTAGTTTTCTGTCACAAAGCATACCAATTTGATCTAGTACAACAGCGCGGGAATTTTTGCATTTTTCAAAATATTACTTCTATTTGATGAGATAGTTACTACAATATCTGTAGTAAGGATACTTTTTAGTATGCGAATGTGCGAATATGATAACTGGCGTTCATGAGGCTCCTATTGATATTTCATCATTGAAAGAGTCTCAATCACTCGACAAACCGCGAACATTACTTGCCTTGGGTTTAGATGAATCCGAGACGGAGTCGTTGCAGTATTTGAATGAACTTGGCTACATCATTGAGAATGGCCGTAAGCGAAAAAACCTCTACGAACAAATTCTTTCTCAGATTCCCAATGTGTTAATCCTGGATATAGATGCACTAGACAAAGAAGCGATTGAATTAACCAAACAACTCAAAGAAAACCCGCTCACCTATACTATGCCCATTATTATTGTATTGGGCAGCCACGATCTGTTGTTGGAAATTGCGGTGTTGGAGGCGGGCGCAGAAGATTATGTCGTCAAGCCGTTTTCGCCCAACGTGCTTGCGGCGCGCATCCACACCAGTATGCGCCGCAACATTCGCCTGCAAGTGTCAAATCCGCTGACCGGCTTGCCCGGCGCTCTTTATATTGAAGAACAAGTTACCCGCCGCCTGGAAGACAAAATCCCCACCGCGATGTGCTACGCCGACTTAGACAACTTCAAGGCGTTTAACGACCACTACGGCTACTCGCGCGGCGATAATCTCATCCGAATTTTGGCGACCATTCTACACGAAGCGGTCAGTATGCACGGACGCTCCGGCGACTTTGTCGCCCACATCGGCGGCGATGATTTTGTCATGGTCGTCAACTACGCCTGCATTGATGCGGTCTGCAAATACGTCGTCCTCAGTTTTGACGCCTTGGCGCCATTTCAATATGAAGAAAAAGAAATGAACGATGGTCATATTCTGGCCAAAAACCGCCAGGGAGAAGAGATGAAACTTCCATTGGCGTCGGTTTCAGTCGGGGTCGTCTCCAACGAACGCCGCGACATCGTAACCTACTTGGAAATGACCGAACTGGCGGCGGAAATGAAAGAATTTTCTAAATCCGTTGACAAGTATGATTTAAACCGCAAGAGCCTCTACCGGGTTGATAAACGCTCTCGTTAACGGTTGCCCTCTCCTTTCCCCATTACCTCAAAGTGCTACACTTTAAGATTGACCTTCGCATAGACTTTTTATAAACGCCGTATCCGGTTCAAGGGAGAAATTGCATGCCAGCACGTGTATTCGTCACTCGCCAGATTCCCCAACCTGCGCTCGACCGCCTCACCAAAGCGGGCATTGATTTTGACGTGTATCCTGAAGACCAGGTGATCCCGCGCGACGTCTTGCTTGAATCCATCAAAGGCCGTGACGGCGTTTTGTGCATATTGACCGATACCATCGACGCCGAAGTGTTTGACTGCGCCGACCAGGCTAAAATTTTTGCCAACTACGCGGTTGGTTATAACAATATTGACCTCGATGAAGCCACCAAACGCGGCGTCGCCATCACCAACACCCCGGGCGTTTTGACCGACGCCACCGCCGATCTGACCTGGACCCTCATCTTTGGCGCAGCGCGTCGCGTCGCCGAAACCGACGGGTATTTGCGCGAAGGCAAATATACCGGCTGGGGGCCAATGTTATGGCTGGGACAAGACGTCACCGAGCGCACCCTGGGCATCATCGGCATGGGACGCATCGGGCAGGCCGTCGCCCAACGCGCCGCTGCGTTCCGCATGAAAATTTTATACACCGACGCCGCCGACAATAAAGAATTTGAATCCAGTTATCCCTTCGAAGCGCGTCGCGTCGGGATGGACGAACTGCTTCAATCCAGCGATATCGTCAGCGTCCACGTACCCCTCTTGGAATCAACTCATCATTTGATCGGCGAGGCCGAACTCAAAAAAATGCAGCCCCATTCGATTTTAATCAACTCCGCGCGCGGCCCCATTGTCGACGAAGCCGCCCTAGTCAAAGCGCTCAAAGAAAATTGGATATTCTCAGCCGGGCTGGATGTCTACGAAGAAGAACCCAAGGTGCATCCCGAATTGGTCAAGCTGCCCAATTCGCTGCTGTTGCCTCACCTGGGCAGCGCAACCATTGAAACCCGCACCCGCATGGGAGAAATCGCCGTCGATAACCTGATCGCGTTCTTTGAAGGCAAAAAGCCGCCGACGTTAGTCAATGAATCCGTTTGGACAAAATAGCCTTTTTCATAATATACTAGGTAGTATTCACCCAAACGCATGTTCGCCGAACGCTCAATTGACTGGTAGTTCCGATCATTCAAAGGCAGTTGCTTACTCATGGATTTAATGCAAAAAGGAAAACAACACGCCCAGGCCGGGCGCTTCGAAGAAGCGTTAGACGCTTTTTTATTGGCGCTGGAAAATGACAAAGAAAATCCCGACCTGCACTTTTACCTAGGCTTGAGTTTCAGTTCGCTTGAGCAATTTGAATACGCCAAACATCATTATGAAACAGCCTTGATGTTGGACCCCAATCACCAAAAGACCAAATTGGTGTTTGACAGCGTCCAGAACGTTGACGCCAAAACCCCGCCAGAACGCAAAATGCTTCTCAAAGCCGTCGCCAAAACCCGCAAAGAACAAGAAGGCGGCCAAACTGAAGACAACGCAAAGCCGCAATCCGTAGAACCAGACAACGCTTCTTACGATGAACCCTCTACGGATGAACCCCGCATCAAACTGACGGACGACAAGTGGGAGCAGGCCTTTCCCGCAGGCAATTTAAAACCCCGCAGAAAGTCGCCAACTCAGTCATCCGTATGGATGCGCCTTGTCTGGACCCTCATTGGAATCGCGGCGGTCGGCGCGGCGGTCTACTACGCTCTCAACTATTTTTATCCCCCCATAGTCCAGTCTGTAATCCAGTAGTGAGAGATTTTCAAAAATTAACCCAAAATTAATGGTCGCTTGCCCCGCTTTTGTGATATTACTCTCTACGTAGTAAGTAATATTCGCTCAGAATGTATCCAGACGGAACCAATTGTCTTTGTCGTGCGACAAATATATCAAAGGCAGTTGTTTTTTCCCGTCCTTCGCAACAAATGCGACATTTACGTAAGATTTTTGCAATTCGTCGCAAGGAGGTATGGTTTTTCACCAGGTGAAGCGCATCGCTCAGTACGCTCCTGAATATGAGTAAATGATTGAGCATTTCGCAAACAGAAATTCCAGTCAAAAAAAAGTGAAAAAAGTTGTAGCCAGCAACCTTTCGTCAACGATCTCCGTTGTGACGGAACTTTTATCAAAAATGTTCAGCAAGCGTAAATTCGAACATTTTTCTGAAAATATTATCGAGTCGTCATTCTAACCAAGAGGTGATTTTGTGAAAAACTTTGACTCTCTGCGCGTTCCAAAATACGTGCGTTTAATGATCCATCTAAAAGACCAAATTGATAAAGGCGTTCTCAAACCGGGCGACCCGCTCGCCACCCGCGAAAAACTGATGAAAGAACACGAAATCAGTTTAAGCACCGTCACCCGCGCGGTTTCTGAACTCGAACGCCAAGGCTGGCTGATCTCGCGCCAAGGCAGCGGCACCTTTGTCGCCAAACGAAATCCCCAAGAGCCAAGCGACTCGGATGAACCGCTCTTAGTGGGTTTGCTGGCGCCCAACAACTGCCGCTTCTCACAAGAAGCCGTGGCCGAACTGATCCATGACGGGTCTCAACAAAACATTCAGTTTCTGGCCATGTTTTGCTCCGGCGACCAGGAAGACGAACTCAACCAAGGCCGCCTCTTAATGGAAAAAGGCGCACAAGCGCTGGTTTGGAGCCCCATCCAACCCAAGCGCCATGTCAGCGTCGCGTCCTTATTCGGCAAGAACGAACTGCCCGTCATTTTGTGTGAAAAAACCACCGACCAAATTGTGTCGCCATGGTATTGCGTTCGCAGCGACTATTTCGGCGGGATGAATAAAGCGCTCGAACATTTGTTCAGCCTGGGGCATCGCCGCATCGCCTATTTTGGCCCGAAGAACAGCGAAAGCGATTTCGGCCCGGTTCCCGAACGCTGGAACGCCTATAAAGACGCCATGAAACAACACAACTGTTGGGACCCGGATACATTGACCTTCCACCCGACGGTGTTGCGCGACTGGACGCAAAACCGCAGCCGCATCGAAGCCATTTTCCGCAGCGACAATGCGCCCACCGCCGTGATTGGCTTTAATGACCTGATTGCACTCGAAACCCTCAACGTATTACGCACGCTCAATCTGCCCAACATTAACGACCTCGCCCTCATGGGGCACAGCGATTCAACAACCGGGCAGTATTGCCAACCGCGACTGAGCACCGTTGCAACGTCGCTCGCGGAATACGTCGACGCCATTCTGCGGATTTTAAAAGCGGAGTTTGCCGGTGAAGCGAAAACAGATGCGGTACAGCGGGAGTACATCATCCCCCAGCGCTTAATCCTGCGGGAATCGACCCTCTCCCGCCAAAATAATCACTTGAAACCGCAGGAAGCCTAATCGGACAACAATACGATACGATTACGATTCATCATCGCCTGTTGGGGTTTGCGCCTCAGCAGGCGATTTGGTTAAGAGCTCTTGGACCATCTCTTCGCGCCAGATGGTGCGAACGCGACTGGCTTTTGAATTTGGCTTGTGATTTTTGTATAACGCAGAATACGCAAACAGCGCCGCCCCCCCAAACTTCTCATCTGCAGTCGCCTTTAATTGCGCTTGCAGAATGTCCGGCGAGATCGACGTAGCGAGCAACCCGGGAACCATGCGCCAGTTCCATTGCGTCCCCAAGTGTAATTTCAACGCATCCAATGATTCCTGATATTTCGCCGCGCTGCGTTGGTACACCATCGGGACAGCCCAGTCGATCCATTCATTCTGCAACCACAGCGACGGGTCCTGGCCTTTTTCTTCGGTAGCTTTATTGATATCAGCAAAAAACGTCGCGCTCAGTTCGATGTCAGCATTCACCGCTTTGGTTTGCTTTCGGATTAACTGCAACGAGTCGCCCACCTGGTCGCGTTTAAAACGGCTCCATTCGTCTGAATCATGGCGAGGCGAGCGTTTGTATTGTTGTTTAAAACGCGCCACGCTGGTTTTGTCGAACGAAAAATTGCGATACGCGCCGAGCTCTTTGTTGCCCGGGTAGCGAATGTAATCCATGTGGATGCCGTCGAGGTCGGGGTAGAGTTCGACCATTTCTTTCATCACGGCAGCGGTGTGTTTTTGCACCTCTGGAATCCCGGGGGAAAGAAACGAATAAAACGCTTTGGTCGGCCACATAAAACTACCGTGATGATCGACCATAAACCAACTGCGGTGGGTCGTCCATAACTGGCGGGCTGACTTGGGTGGGGCGTCGCCGCCGCGCCATCCGGGAAACACATTGACCCAGGCGTGAAGCCGCAGCCCGGAGGCGTGCGCGGCGTCGATGGCGGTCCGCAGCGGGTCCCATCCAGGGTCTTTCCCGGTCGAACGCGCATCGTCGCTGGTGAGTTCCCACGCCCAGGGTTCGAGTTTGGAGGGATAAAACACCGTTGCGTTTCCGCGAACTTGAAACAACACGTCCGATGCGTTAAGCGCTTTGGCGTTTTCAATAATGACGCGAATGTCCGCCGCTGTTTTGAAATCCCAACGGGTGACCCAAATCGCCCGCCGCGAATCTGCGTCCGCCTGCAATGAACTGACAATCACAACGAACGTAATCAGGCAAATTGTTTGTAACTTCATACGTCCCTCAACCTAAAAAGAAATAAAAATTCATCTCTTGTGACATCTGCATGACAAAAGAAAACTCGCAGGGAATTGGGTGAAGCGGCTTTCGTAGTCAGCGGCAATAAGCCGCGACGGAGACAAGCGCAACCCAACCCCGAGGGTTTTCGATAACCATAAAGCATCGCGTGACGCGAATCTCTCCAGCGTCACGCGATTTTCGCTCACTTAATTGTCTGATTCAATGACCGCATAAATTCATCTCTTGTGACATCTGCATGATGAAAGAAAACTCGCAGGGGATTGGGTGAAGCGGCTTTCGTAGTCAGCGGCAATAAGCCGCGACGGAGACAAGCGCAACCCAACCCCGAGGGTTTTCGATAACCATAAAGCATCGCGTGACGCGAATCTCTTCAACGTCACGCGATTTTCGCTCACTTAATTGTCTGGTTCAATGACAACACAAATTCATCTCTTGTGACATCTGCATGACGAAAGAAAACTCGCAGGGGATTGGGTGAAGCGGCTTTCGTAGTCAGCGGCAATAAGCCGCGACGGAGACAAGCGCAACCCAACCCCGAGGGTTTTCGATAACCATAAGGCATCGCGTGACGCGAATCTCTCCAGCGTCACGCGATTTTCGCTCACTTAATTGTCTGGTTCAATGACCGCAACAATTCATTTTGCGTATCAAGAATCAGCGTCGTATTGCTGTCCAGGCTTTTCTCAAGCGCTTCGAGCGAACGCACAAAACGGAAAAACTCCGGATTGTCTTCAAAGCCCTGGATAGTTTGCGACGCCTGTCCTGAGACCTCTTTCACAAAGCCGTTCGCATAGATGCGGGCCGCTTCAGCGTCAGCCGTGCCCTGAATAACTTGAGCTTCGCGTTCCGCTTCCGCCAACATGTTGTTGACTGTGAGGTCGGTTTCGGCGCGGATAATAGCAGCGTCGCGCTTGCCTTCTTCTTCATATTTCATGCTGATGCGCGCGCGTTCGGCTTTCATGTTTTCATAAATCGCACTCTGGTTTTCAGTAGGCACGTCGGCCCTCTTGATGCGCACGTCAATGATGTACACGCCCAGCGACAACGCTTCGCGGCGGCTGATCTCGGTCACTTCTTTCATAATTTGGTCGCGACCGGTTGTGATTTGAATGCGCTTTTGCGCGGGAATGTCGAGATCAAGATCGTTCACCATATCGTTGTTCGAGCGGATAATTTCGATGAAGTCATTTTTGCCCAACACATCACGCAGCGCCGAGTAGATGATATCGTCCAAACGGGTGCGAGCATTGGCGATGCTAATAATGCTCTGGCGAAACAACAACGGATCATAGATATACCAGCGCGCAAAATTATCGACCACTAAGTTCTTTTTATCTTTCGTGACGATCGCTTCCGGCTGGGCGTCGTATTCGAGTGCGCGGTCGTCAAAATATTCGACCTTTTGAAAATAGGGCAGTTTGAAATACAGCCCTGCGCCTTGGACAACGCGCACGTTCCAGTCATTTTCACCGTTCAGTTTAACAATATTTTCCTGCAAGAGATCAATTTGGTTAAATGGCGAATCGCCCACAATGACGCGCACCGGGCGCCCCCATTGGGTGATGACCGCCTGGTCGATTTCGGTAACGATAAACGCTGCCGATAAAACCAGACCCGCCAGCAAGAAGAAAACAATCACGCCAATAACGTAGAGATACTTTTTCATATTATCGCCCTCCTTGTGGGTCTGGCGCAATCGGCAGCGTAGGCGTAAGTCCCGACGGGGTTACATTCAAAAACTTGAGTACGTCGTTTTGGCTTTGAGTCCCAATAATCACTTTCGTTTTGCCTTCGAGGACCTTTTCCATGGTTTCGAGATAGAGACGCGTTTTTGTGACTTCGGGCGCGGCCTCATATTCGCGCAGCACAGCGGCGAAACGCTCCACCACACCTTGAGATTCCGCGATGCGCTTGACGCGATAGGCTTGCGCTTCCTGCAGCAGTTCCTGCACCTTGCCTTCCGCCTTGGGCACTTCGCTGTTGCGGTAGCCTTCGGCTTCATTAACGAACCGCACCTGGTTTTCGCGAGCGCTCACCACTTGGCGAAATGCGGGCTGCACCTCCGGCGGCACATCGACGCCTTGCAGTTGCACCTGTTTGATCGAAACGCCCAGGTTGTAATTCTCACAGAGCGCTTGAATCTCCAATTTGATTTCAGCGGCGATGTCTTCCCGGCGATCAGTCAATACTGCGTCGATGGGATAATCGCCAACGACTTTACGCATGGCTGATTCAGCGATGTCTTTCACGGTCTCTTCAACATCATCAGCATTGAAGAGATATTTGACCGGATCATTGATGAGAAACTGTACCGCAATCTTAACCTCGGCAATGTTTTCGTCGCCAGTCAACATGTAACTCTCGCCCGACACTTGCTGCGCAGGCGTGGTTCCAGGCCGGGAGCGAAAGCCGATTTCGATGCGTTTGACCTGCGTAACCTGGGGGGTATAAATCAATTCAACCGGAGGCGGCAAACGAAAGTGGATGCCCGGCCCCAAGGTGCGGCTGAATTCCCCCAACCGCAACACCACGCCGATCTCGTCGGTGTCAATCGTGACCCACGGACGAAACACTAACAAACCAAAAAATACGATCGAGAGAATGATAACGGTGGGAACCCATTTCTTTATCCATGCTGGTGGTTGCATATTCGCCATTTGCTCCTTGCGCCGCTTTTGTTCTTCGAGCGGCAGCTCTTCAAACCAGTCTTGAAAATTCTTGTCCATTGAATTTGACTCCTGAGTATACGCCTTGGTGTAGACGCCTATTGTAGCATTAGCGTATGCTTTCAACATGGAATACGACAAAAACGTCGAAAACTCTACAAAATAAGGAGGCGATTCGCATGAAACTCGACCCAATAGGCAGAACATTTCTCTTTTTGGCGGCATTCGCGCTTTTTGTTTTAACAACCTTCGCGATGCCGACGCAAGGCGACGATATAATCCAAACGCCCGAACAAGCGATGGAGTGGCTCAAACAGAAATCCACCCAAATGGTGCATGAATGCCGCCGCGAAATGGACGACGGGACCGCCGCGTTTCCACCGCAGGTTGGACTTGGATACGAAGCGTTTTGGCTGCGCGATTACGCCTACATGCTGGAAGGCAACCCCGGCGCATTCACGGCGAAAGAAATGACCGACGCCTGCCGCTTGTTTGCGGGCAAGCTAAACCCAGACGGCGCGGGCGTTGATTGCATCAAATTTGACGGGACCCCCATCTACAAGCCCGGCTTCGGTAGTTTGGGCGAAAACCCGGTCGCTGACGGCTCTCAATTCACGGTCGATGTGGCGTGGCATACCTACCAGCAGACAAAAGATCGCGCCCTGATACGCGAAATCATCGACGCGCTGCTCAAAACCATGCGCGCCTGCCCGCGCCAAGCCAACGGGCTGGTGTATATCGACCCCAACCGCGACTACGACCGCTGCCCTTATGGGTTTACTGACACCGTGCGAAAACAGGGCGCGGTATTATTCAGCAGCCTATTATATGTGCAAGCAAGTCGGCAATTGTCTGACCTCTTAGGCGCTATTGAACGGGGCGACGAAGCGCAGCAATGGTTGAATCAAGCCAAATCGCTTACCGACGCAATCCACGAGACGTTTTGGGACGATGAAGTCGGCTTATACCGGGCTGCGACGGTGCGTTGTCGGGAACATGATATCTGGGGATCGGCTTTCGCCGTCTATCTGGGCGTCGCCGCGAACGATCAAGCGCAGCGAATCTCACAATACTTTGCCGACCACTACCATGAATTGGTCCAAGACGGTCAGGTGCGCCACACGCGGGGCGGCGTCTATTGGCAAGATGCGCGCGAGCAGGACGCCTACCAAAACGGCGCTTTCTGGGCGACGCCGTCGGGTTGGTTCGCCTATGCGCTTAATATCAGCAACCCTGCGATGGCGGACCAGATGATTGTTGACCTGGCCAACGATCTAAAAAAAAGAAACGCGCCGGAATGGATATTCAAAGAGACTGCGCGATTGCCGGGCTATAACGCCAGCGCGGCCCTGCCCATTGCGGGCATCCAAAAACTCTTGCATCAACGCAAAACCCGTTGAGGTAACTGATTGCCTTGATGGAGGTTTGTTTTCGCACAATTGACAACGGACGCCGCAAGCAGCGGGGTATTATATTGAGTATTTATAGTGGTTGCCAGATCAGGCATGGGTGCAACTCTGGGAGCGCCTGTGCATAAGGGCCTGAAAGCCCGCACCAAAGCAAGCAGAGCTGTGCCCATGCCTTTCGCAACGAAAGTGCAAATAACTTTGAGGTTCATCCGGTAATTAATTACTTACATTGATGGATGGCCATGATTTTGAGTAAGAAAACATATTCCGGCATATCAAAAATTAGCTGGTCAATTCAGGCATGGGTGCAACTCTGGGAGCGCCTGTGCATAAGGGCCTGAAAGCCCGCACCGAAGCGAGCAGAGTTGTACCCATACCTTTCGCAACGAAAGTGCAAATTTTTTTGAGGTTCATCCGGTAATTGATTACTTACATTGATGGATGGCCATGATTTTGAGTAAGAAAACATATTCCGGAATATCAAAAATTGGACGGCCAATTCAGGCATGGGTGCAACTCTGGGAGCGCCTGTGCATAAGGGCCTGAAAGCCCGCACCGAAGCAAGCAGAGATGTACCCATGCCTTCCGCAACGAAAGTAAAAATTATTTTGAGATGGCTTCAAGTATTTCTTGCGCTCCAAGGGGCGGGGAATGAAACCCGAATGAGAATTAAAGCCGCTTATTCGGTTTCTTTAAGGCGCTGCTCTGCCAGCGGGGCTTCAGCGGAACCGGGGTAGGTTTCAATCAATATCCGCAAGGTTGCGCGTCCGCTGACCGTCTGCCCGTCTTGCAATAGCGAAAAGCCTTTCTTCAACTGCGCGGCGGACGCCAATTTATGTTGCGAGAATTCCGTTTCGAATTTGTTGAAGCATGAAATCGCGCGTTCCCAATCACGCAGCCGGTAATAACTCTCGCCCAGCCAATAGAGCGAACGCGCCTGCATGTTTTCTTCGCCCGCATAACGATAGGCCAAGACAAATTCTTCGGCGGCGTCTTTATAGTCGCCGCGATTGTAAAACGCCTGCGCACGGCGAAAGGCCGTGCCTGCTTGGGTATCGGTTAGAATCGAGGGGGCGTCAATACTTGTCGACAAAACCGACCCACCGGGCGCCGTGGGCTGCAACGCTGGCGCCGGTTCATACTGTTCGGCTTCTTCGCGCAATTTTGCGTTCATTTCTTCGATCACGCGGCGGCGCTCTTCGGTCATTTGTTGGCGCTGGGTTTGTTTGCTATTCAGTTCTTGTTGAATGCGGCCCATGTCGGCGTTGATTTCACGCAGCATGTCCGAACGCGTGGTGATGCACCCGCTCTGAAACGCGGTCAGCATCAAAGCCGCACAACACCCAAACGCGATACGAAAAGAACAGCTCACCAGTTCAACTTTCAGACGCAAAATCACTTGGAATGGATATCATACGCCGCTTCCGGCGCGGGATCAAAGATTGCGGCGCGTAAGGCTTGTGAATTTTAGGGGTTCGGCTATATTTATTGTCCCTAAACGAGCAGATTTGGAGGACGGACTGATGGCAAAAGGTAAAAACAAAAAAGCGCATAAACTTCGTTGGCGCAAAAAGAAAGCCAACCATCGCAGCATCCCCTGCAAAGGTCGCTGAGCCGTATCTTAAGCGAATTCAATCAAATACACACCCGCTAGCGACTTCAATCCGTCAGCGGGTTTTGTATTGTCTATTTTAATTACCCGCCCGAACTTGCGTGTCCGCGTCTATCCATAGACCTCTAGGAATGGATGCGACCGCGAATGTCCTCAAAACCGCAAATACAAATCAAAATTATTTCACGCGAAGATCAAACCCCAATTGGCGAAATCAACGCGCCGCGAAAAGCGATCATCAAAAGCGGTTTCGGCGCTCAGCCGCGCCGCGCCTGGCTCGAACTCTACAACGAACAGATCAACGCGCCGCTGGGTCTTGGCGATGAATTGCATATTCTCATCAACCAAACCGCTTGCTTTCGTGGACGCATCCGGCAAGTGCGCATCGACAGCCAGGGCGATTTTTTGACCTTGTTCGCCGAATGGGATCCGTCGCAAGAATTCAATCAGACGGTTTCACAAGAAATTCAGGGATTGACCGCGACCGAAACCATCGAAGCGCTGCTAGTCGACAGCGGGATGACGTATGTCCCTCAGCCCGCCCACTGCGTCCCATTCGCCCGGTTGGAGTTTCAAGAGCACCCGTTGCTGGCCGCCATTGACCTGATGGCCAAACTAGCGGGCAACTGGCGTTGGGACGTTGATGACGACGCGGCCTTGCGCTTGCGTCCGTTTGGGGCGGTTGCCGACCATATTGTGGACCTGGAACGCGACCAATACAGCATCGACCTCTGGCAGCATGACCAGAGCAACGACGTCCGTATCGAAATCCATGCGGGGCTGGTCAATGGCGAAGAACTCCACGCCAGCGTCGCGTCACAAGAACTCACCCGTTCCAGCGTCGAACGAATTTACGCCAGGCCGATCGTCACCCAAGACGCGATGAACGCGCTGTTGGCGGCGATTACAATGCAGCAGAACGCGCCGCATTATTCACACCACATCGACCTGTTTGGGCAAGGCGAGGCCATCCAGCCCGGCGACGTGGCGCAGTTCACCTTTCAGTCCGCTTTGCCGCTGTTTCCAAGCGGGCAGCGGTTCCGCGTAAAAATGCGCGAGATCACTTACGCTCACGAGGCCATGCGCACCCGCCTGCATCTCACCAGCGCGTTTGAATCCAGCGACGGCTATTTTGATGAGATGAAAATCCACACGCAACCAACCGCGCAGTATCTCGACGGGCGCGTAGGCGCGTTTCAGTTGGATGTATCCGCGTTGGATTCTGATTCGCATTTAGACGCGGCGTAATCGTTGGGCGCGGCGCAGGCTGGAGTATAATGCGCGAAGCGCCAATTTGATTTGGCCGACTCTAGCGTGAATCCGGTTTGATGAATCCAGGCTCCTCACTTCAAAATACCGCTCCCCCATCCGACAAAGCCCGGTTTGTCCGCCAGGGGTTTGACGCCATCGCGCCCCGCTATGATTTGCTCAACGATATCATGACCTTCGGGCTGCATCGCGCCTGGAAGCGCAAAGCGGTTTCGTTGTTGCGTTGCCAACCGGGCGCGCGCATTCTCGATCTATGCAGCGGCACAGGCGACCTCGCCCGCGTCGCGGCGCAACGCGTCCCCCAATGCCGAATCGCGGCGATGGATTTCTCATTGCAGATGATGGCGCAGGGCCGCGCGCGAACGCAAGACGCGCCCATTGATTGGAGCGGCGCCGACGCGACGAACCTGCCGTTTCAAAATGAATGCTTCGACGGCGCACTGGTCGGTTTCGGCCTGCGCAACGTGACCTCAATCGAGGCGACGCTGCGCGAGACCCTGCGCGTTCTCAAACCCGGCGCCCGTTTGGTCAACCTCGACACCGCCGGGGCCGAGCTGGGCGCATTACAGCCGTTGCTGCGCTTACACATGAACATCATGGTGCCGGTGTTGGGTACCCTGCTGGCAGGCTCTCATTCTATGTACAAATATTTGTCGACGTCCGCTGCGGGCTTTGAAACCCCGCAAGAATTGAAAGCCTTATTTGAACAATGCGGGTTCCGCGAGGTCGGCTACCGCTATTGTCCACGCGGGGTCGGCGGCGCGGCTTTGGTTTGGGGAGAAAAACCTTGAAACTCGACAGCAAAATTTTTGACGCGAACCTGCAAGCGTTGCGGCAACACCGCCCGGCGCTGGCGGCGCAGATCGAACCGGTTGAGATTGACCCGCAGCGCTATCGCCTGGTCGAAACTCAATCGGGACGCCCCAATCTGGAAATCCATGCGTCCACCTCGCCGGTCTGTTTTTATAGCCAGTATGGCCCGCAGCGTGAATGCGAACGCCAGATCGAAACCTTGCCCGCCGATTGCGTCTTCTCGCCGGTGCTGTTGGGCATTGGCTTGGGGTATCGCCTACGGCATTTATATGACAAACGCCGCGACCATTTTTTTGACTGCGCCCTGGTTGAACACGACCCGGCGGTGTTTCGTTTGGCGATGCAAGTCACGCCGCTGCATGACCTCTTTTCCGACTCGCGTTTTCAAATTCAACTCGGCGAGTCGTGGGACGATTGGAACGCCACCGTTCATACGCTCACCCCGGGCGTTATGAGCAGCCGCTTACAGGTTTTGCCGCATCCGCCGTCGCAATCGCTGGCGCCCAAGTTTTATCAACAAGCAGTCGCGCTGCTCGAAGCCCGCGTCCAACTGGCTCACGCCGAATTTCACCTGATGATTAATTCCGGCGGACGCATTCAAGAAAATTTATGGGGCAACCTCTTGCCCTCGATCAACGCCGCCGGGGTCAACCAACTAGCGGATTGCTTAAAGGGAAAACCCGCAATCATCGTCGCCGCCGGGCCATCGCTCGACCGCAACGTCCACCACCTGGCGGACGCGCAATCGAGGTGCATCATCATTTGCGTAGACACCGCGCTGCGCACTCTACGCGCCAACAACATCGCGCCGCACATCGTGGTTTCAAACGACCCGACCGAACTCAACGTCCATCATTTTGAAGGCGTCGAGTTCGCCCGCGACACCATCCTGGCCTATGACCCCGAACTCTACGCGCCCATCACCCGTTCGTGGCCGGGGCGTCGTTTGTTGATGAATTTAGAAAAAAGCGCATTCACCCGCTGGATGGAACGCGCCGTCGCCCCGTTTGGGTATGTGCCCAAAGGCGTGTCGGTCGGCAACGCCGCTTTCTTTTTGGCGCGGGCGTTGGGTGCGGGCCCGATTGTTTTTGTCGGCTTGGATTTGGCTTTCGACCCAAAAGGCGGACGCACTCACACCCAAGGCAGCGCCTTGCACCGCGAACACCAAGAGATTCAACCCGGCTCGACCAATGCGCAACTCGGCCCGCGGTCTGAATCAAACGCCATGCAAGAAAAAATTGTCTGGGTGGACGGCGTCCACGGCGAGCCGGTCCCGACTTCGCAGATCATGTCGATGTACTTACGCCAATTTGTCGAAGAGATCGCCCACACCGACGCCCGCGTAATCGACGCCACCGAAGGCGGCGCCTTAATCGCCGGCACGGAACTCCATACGTTAAAAGAAGCGCTCGACGACATCGAGCCGCAAGGCAACCCCGCGCAATGGATCGCCTTCACACAACCAAAATGCGACATCGCCCGCTTGCAGCATGATTTGAGCGAAATTTCCAAGGCGCTGGAATCAGCGATGCAAGTTGCGAAGCAAGGCTTGCGGTTATGTGATTTGCTGGCGCCGCAACTTTCGCAGGGCGCTGAAATCCGCAAGACGCAAGAATGGCAACAAATGGAAGACGGCTTCAATGCGCTCCATCAAAACGAAGCGATTAAGGTCGCGCTTGAGCAGGCGATGTTCGGCGCGTTATATCAATTCATCCAGAAGGAACTCAGCCATCAGGTGGAGTTGCGGCTCAACAAGTACCGCCAATATTTCGCGGCCTTTCTTCAAATCGCCCCCCAGTTCCCGCCGATCATTCGCGAAACCGCATCGTATTTAGAGAAGTAAACTGCTGTTTTTACAGCGAGCGGTATGGGCACAACTCTGCTCGCTTCAGTGCGGGCTTTCAGGCCCTTATAATAGTGGTTGCCAAAATTATGTGCGGATTGAGCTTTCATAACTGTATCTATCGCTGAGCCCCTGCCTGCGGCAGCCTGCTAGCCGTAGGCGTTGCAGGTGGCGCACATTATTTTGACAAACGCTCTAACGTGCAATTCTAAATCCGATATAATCGCTATCCCCGGGGCCGACGCCGCTACTGCTTGAAGGCAAATACCAACCCCGATACCCACACCGGACGCTAGAAGGGCCATCGTCCCAACAACCGCCTCTCACAAAATGAAAGCCCTGATGCAAGAACGGCTCAGGGTTGCCGGGGTAAGATTTTGCATCATCGGCAACCCATTCATACGCATTGCCCACCATGTCCATACAACCATAAGGGCTTGCGCCCTCTGGGTAACTGCCAACAGGCGCGCTCTGATTGACTAAGTAACCACCGCCGGCCAGATTGTGGTCTTTTGGATTATTGCATTTTTCCGCATCCCACTCGTCACCCCAAGGCCAGATATTGGCATGTTGCATTTGGTCATCCCAACGCGCCGCTTTTTCCCATTCCGCTTCAGTGGGCAATCTACCACCAGCCCATTTACAATAGGCTTCCGCTTCATAGTAAGTGACGCCGATGACAGGATGGTTATCGGTTTGAGTGAAAATGGGGTGTTTGTATCCGTGCCCAATCCATTCCTGCTCAGATGCCCAATGCTCAGGCTCTCTGCGTTTTTGCTCTTTATTGGGGCGCTCGACTTGTTGAGATTTACCGTGCAAACCTCCATAAACGATGAAGTCGCTTTCTTTCCATGCCCAACCGTCTTTTGACCAATATTGTGGATCGTCATAGCCGCCAAACTCAATAAATTTTCTGAATTCGCCGCGTGTTACTTCATGCTTGCTTATCTCAAAGGACGGCAAATTGACAGTATGCTGCGGGAATTCTGCAGGATCGCCAAAACCTTCTTTGCCACTATTTCCCATTAAGAAATCACCTGCAGGGATCGTTATCATTTCACGAAGTCGATTGTTCGTTGTCTCAGATGCAGGACAGTCAAAAGACAGAAATGCAGATAAAATGAGGGCAATTTTGGCGCTGATTTTCATACTATTTTCCCTGACCTCGCATGTTGTATTGTGAGTTACTATTATCAATTATCCTTATACTGAAGCAAGGCCTATTTAGACCCTACGGCTTATCCCACCAACAGCAGTTTGCATCACCCAAGATCTAATAAAACCGGGGCGGTCGATTGACCATCCCGGTTCGTGTTTCTAAATAAGTAATATTGCTGCCAGTAGGTAAAACCCACCTTGCTCTTCAATCCTCTCCCCTAAGATGGGGGCGCCTCCGAAGCCTGCTCCAGGCAAGGGCTCAGCGATAGATGCAGAGATGAATGAAAGCAGAAATGATTGCTAAGTAAAAAACAAATGGCGGCGAGGCCGCCCCCTCACCCCAGCCCTCTCCCAGTGGGAGAGGGAGTAACGCTTGCGATAGATGCCGAATTCGCACAACCTAAATATTTTTGATTCGCAAAGTGCCAGCGCGCCGGAACGGCTCAGCGATAGGTACAGAAGTGGAGTGATTTAGATTCACTAATCTTAATACCACACGAAATTTATTTGCCGATGCAGAAGCGGGAGAAAATGGTGGTCATGATGTCGGGGGCGAGGCCGCTGCCGTCGAGCTCGGCGATGTCGTTCAACACCGCGCGTAGTTCTTCAGCGACGGCTTCGAGCGGAACCTGGTCTTCGATGAGGCGCTGGCTCTCATGCAACCGCGAGGCGATCTGCGCCAGCAAACGCGCCTGACGCTCGCCGACTAAGAAAGCGCTGTCGGCGTCCGCCGGGACCAGCGCTTCGACTTCCCGCTGCAACCGCGCCAGCAAGGCATCCACGCCGTCGTCTTGCAGCGCCGATGCGCAAATCATGGGGACGCCCGCTTCGACTGGCGCGGCGCCGAGGTCGCTCTTGTTGGCGACCAGCAAGACCTGCGCTTCGTCGTCGCGCTGGCGAAGGTCGTCGAGCAGGCGCTTGTCTTCGGGCTGCAACCCCTGCGAAGCGTCGAAGACCAAAAGCACGATATGCGATGTGGTGAGCAACTCGCGCGAGCGCTCGACGCCGATGGCTTCGATTTCTTCGTGGGTTTCGCGCAGCCCGGCGGTGTCGATCAGCGTCACCGGGCGGCCTTGCAGTTCGATGGCGCCTTCGATGCTGTCGCGGGTGGTGCCGGCGTGGGGGGTGACGATAGCGCGGTCGCGGCCCAGCAGGCGGTTGAACAGGCTCGATTTGCCTACGTTGGGCTGCCCGGCGAGCACGACAATGACGCCCTGCTCGAAGCGTTGTTCGCGCACGGCGCGTTGTTGCAATGCGTCGGCCTCTTTGACGATGCCGTCGACCTGCGCTTTGAGTTCGCGCCCCAGGTCTGCTTCCATGGCTTCGTCGGGGAACTCCAACTGGGTTTCGAGCTCGACCATAGCCTGGGTGACGTGCTCTCGCAGTTCAGCCAGCGCGATTGAAAACGCGCCTTCGAGCATACGCAGCGAAAGCGAACGCGCCAGTTGCGAGCGCGACTCGATCAGCGTGCCTACGGCTTCGGCCTGGGAGAGGTCCATCTTGCCGTTACACACCGCGCGAAAGGTGAACTCGCCCGGTTCGGCGGGGCGCGCGCCCTCGCGGTAGAGCAGTTCGAGTACGCGGCGCACGACGGCTTCGCCGCCGTGGCATTGAATTTCGGTTAGATTTTCGCCGGTGTAAGAACGCGGCGCGTGAAAGGCGACGCACAGCGCTTCGTCGATGGTTTCGTTGGTTTGCGGATCAACTAAACGCCCGAACACCATCAGGCGCGGCTGGTCGAGCGACCCGCTTTTGGGCTGGAACACGCGCCGGGTGAGATCAATGGCGCTGCGTCCAGTGACGCGCACCACGGCCACGGCCCCGCGTCCGGGAGCGGTGGAAAGCGCTGCGATTACGTCTTCTTTGAGATAAAGCCCCGCGTCAACCATGATGGAAGTATCGTAGAGACAACGTGTGCGGTATCAAGGCGGCGGCGGAAAGGCCGTTGCGATTGAAGGATTGTGGCGAGGATGAGCGGTTTGAAGGTCGAACGCTTACTCTTTGCGCTCGCAGCCTTCTTCCCACTCGATCATAAACTGTTCGACTTCGCGCCAGTTTGACTTGGGTTCGTCCAAGATGGCGATGTCAACGCACTCGCCGCTCTCGTTGAATTCCCGCACAGTGGAACCGCCGTCCCAGGTCGAGAGTACACCCAAACTTTCATCATAAAACACATGCTTTGAGCCATTCAACATACGATAAAACGACTTCATTGACATTGTGATTCTCCAAAAAAATGGTCATTAGTTTTATTATATATCGATCCGGTTTTTTCGTACAAAAAAAATGAAAAAAGGCGAGGCAAACATGCCGCGTTCTGAGCGCTTCGCATTAGTTGCCGTTACTATTTTCCGGCGCGTCCGCCCAAATGTTTAGCGAGAAAGCCTTCCATGTGGGATTAGAAGCGCAGGCGGTTTTCTCTTTGGGCAAACCACGGCCTTCGTCTTGCTGTAATAAAATCACGATGAAATTATTTTGCGTATTTGTCAGCCAATTGGAATCTGACCGGGTTTTTAGTACACTATGGTTAAATACAAACGGGATGGGATTGAATGCTGTCAAATTTTTATTGGGTGATTGAGAAAGAAATCGCGGGCATGGGCCTGCCGACTGGATCGCGGGCGTATCTGTATCTGGAAGACGCCGACAACGCAGCGGGCGAAGAGCTGCTGCGCGAGATTCAGGAACTGCACGACAACGGCGTTGGAGCATTGGTCAGCCTGACCGAAGTTCCCATCGCGCATGACCGCCTCGAAGAAGCGGATATTCGCTGTATTCATCTTCCGGTTCCTGACATGACCGCGCCCACGCCGAGCCAGATCGACGAGTTCATCGCGTTCGCCAAAGAGATGATCGACGATGAGCGCCCGCTGGTGTTGCACTGCCTGGGCGGTTCGGGGCGCACGGGAACCATGATCGCCTGTTACCTGGTCACCAAAGGGCGCTCTGCGGATGACGCGATTGACGAGGTGCGGCGTTATCGCCCCAGCGCGATTGAAACCCATTGGCAGGAAGACGCCGTTCATCAATTTGCGGAGACGTTTTCAAAGACATAATAGCAGCGATCATGGACGTGATTGAAATGATCAGATTAACTGGGGAGGGCGTCAATCAACCATTGGCGGCTCATATTTTTTTGTTCAAAAGGGGAGAACGATGAAACGACGAACCGTACTACAAACCGGCGCGTTGTCAGCGCTGGCGTTTCAGGTTCCACGCGCCCAGAGTGCAAATGACGCCATTCGCATTGCCGTCTTGGGATGCGGCGTGCGGGGAATGCAGCACATTAACGAGATTCACGCCTGCCAGGATTTAAACGCCGAAGTCGCCGCTGTCTGCGATGTGTGGGCGCCCGCGTTGGAAGCCGCCGCTGAGAAAGTGCACGACAACCAGGATTCGCGCCCCAAAACCTTTACCAACTACCGCGAAGTGCTTGATGACGCTTCAATCGACGCTGTCGTCATCGCCACGCCTGACTTTGGCCATGCAAAAATTCTGAAAGAAGCCGCCGAAGCGGGCAAAGACGCCTATTGCGAAAAACCGATGGCGGTCGATTTCAGCGAAGCCATCGCCGCAGTTGACGCGGTGCGCGAACAGAAGCGCGTCGTCCAAGTTGGCACCCAATGGCGCAGCGACGGCAACTTTATCGCCTGCGCACAGGCGGCGCAATCGGGCGAACTGGGAAAGATCACCCGCGTCTCCATCTCACAAAACTTCAACCAGCCGCGTTGGCGAAAACCCTACGGCGATGTGAAACAAGATGATGTACATTGGGACGAGTTTCAAATGCACCGCCCCAAAAAACCGTTCGACCCCAAGCGGTTCAAGCGCTGGTATCTCTACCGCGACTACACCAACGGGCTGCCCGGCTTGTGGATGTCGCACTACTACAACTTTGTCGCCTGGGCGATGCAGGACCCGTTTCCGCATACGCTTTGCGGCAGCGGCGACGTCTATTATTGGGGCGACGACGGGCGCGAGACCTTTGACACCATCGGCATTATCGCCCAATATCCGTCCGGGTTCCAACTCAACTTCACCATGAGCCTGTGCAACGAGGCCGATACCCATTGCATCTTTTATGGAACCAACGGCAAACTGGACGCATGGAAAACAACCGTCTCCGGCGACGGCGGCGCCGGGCTAGATCAAATCGCTGCCGCCCGTACGTTGGAGCCAGTGAAAACCACCAGCCATCATTGGGACTGGATCGAGTGCATCCGCTCGCGCAAAGACCCGCGCACCCCGATCGAGATGGGGCTGGCGCATTCGGTCGCGGGCATCATGACCGCGCAATCAATCCGCCAGGGTAAAGTAATGAAATACGACGCCGAACGGCGCAAACTTGGGGAGGCGTAAGATATGCGATTCGTAATTCTGACTTTGGTTCTATCGTGTCTTGTTGTTTCGACGGCCAACGCCGGGCCGCAATCCGTCAGCGCAGTGATATTAGATGACGTGGTTCGGGTGACGGTCGACGGCGAGTTGTTCACCGATTACCGCTATGAAACGAACGAAAAGTATCCCTACTTTTACCCCGTCAACGGCCCGTCGTCAGGCATCAGCGTCACCACCCAAACCACCGAGCCTTACCCGCACCACCATTCGCTTTTCTTTGGCTGCGACCGGGTCAACGGCGGCAACTACTGGCAGGATACGCTCGAACGCGGGCGCATTGTGAATGACCGGATCGAGGTTGGAGAAGACGGCGACAAGGTCGTCATCGAACAGCGCTGCGAGTGGGTTCGGCCCGATGCGCCCACGCCGTTCATTGATGAGCGCCGCATCGTCATCGCCGCGCCGAGCGAAAGCCTGCGCGTGATTGATTTTGAAATCACCTTGGTCGCGCAGATGGACGTTCAAATCGAGAAGACCAACCACTCGCTGTTTTCGGCGCGTATGGCGCCTGAACTGAGCGTAAAATCCGGCGGGACGCTCATCAACGCGCAGGGAGACAGCGGCGAACAAGCCACGCTGGGCGTCGAGTCAAAATGGATGGCCTACGCAGGCGAACGCCTGGGCGAGACCGAAGGCCTGGCGATTTTCGACCATCCCAAAAACCCGTGGTTCCCAGCCAAATGGTTTACGCGGGATTATGGCTTCTTCTCACCGACAAATATGAATTTTCTTGAGAAGCCCTGGACGTTCAAAAAAGGCGATACCATTTCGATGAAATACCGCACCGTCGTCTTCGCTGATACACCTGAACCCGAAATGCTCAATCAATTATTTGATGACTGGGTGAAATAAAAACCAGTGTTTACTCCCTCTCCCGCCGGGAGAGGGTTGGGGTGAGGGCTTGAATTTGATAATCTAGGTTGTGTCATCGCGAGCGTAGCGAAGCGATCTCGCTTTTTGAACCATGAGATTGCTTCGGTCGCTATTGCTTCCTCTCAATGACACAGATTTCAGGAAAAAGCAGACGATGTTCGAATGAGCGAGTCTTAAGGCGGGACGGCTCCTTACGCCGTCCCCCACACGATCATTCTCGGTTGGCTCGCGTCAAACGCCGCGCCCGAAAAATCGCCGAACACGCCTTGCGGCGCCAGATCGGCGGACGCCAGCATATCGCAGATTTCAGGGTAGGAATACAGCCGCACCGACTCATGGTAAGTGCGCACCTCGCCGCCCCAGTTTTCGATGACAATCTCTTTCTCCACCCGCTCGCCGTCGTCGGTGAATGAACGCGTCTCACGGATGCAATACTCGCCGTGCTTGCGTTCGGACTCTGGCTCGAAATGGGCGCGGACATGGTCGGGATTGAGATAATCAATCAGAAAACGCCCGCCGGGTTTTAATATCCGCCGGGTTTCTTGAAAGACTTTAAGATTTTCAATGTTGGTTTTGAAATACCCGAACGAAGTGAAGAACGTGACCAGCGCGTCGAAGCTGGCGTCGCGCAACGGCAATAGCCGCATGTCGCCGCGAACGTAGCGCGCACGTGGTTTCTCGGACTGACCAAAGCGCAACAATGGATACGAATAATCGACCCCGGCGACGTGTTCAAAGCCAAGGCGTTTGAGTGCGCGGCAGTGGCGCCCGTTTCCACAACACAAGTCGAGAATTTGTTCGTGCGCTTGCAACGCGAGCGTTTTCGCCGCCGCTTGGGCTTCGCGTTCGGCGCTGGCATCGTCGCGGTGGGCGTACACGTCAAGGTAGATATCGTTGAACCAATCGCGCCACCAGACGCCGGATTGGTCATCTTGAGGCTGTGTTGTCATCAGCACGATGCGCTTTCATTTGAAGTTGTTTCTACGTATGAAAAGTCGCAGGGGATTGGGTGAAGCGGCTTTCGTAGTCAGCAGCAATAAGCCGCGACGGAGACAAGCGTAACCCAACCCCGAGGCTTTTCAACGACCTGTATAGTCAGTATACCGGACGATATGTGATATGCCGACATCTGACGCATCCCCCAAGGTTTCCTTGAAGAATGGGGCGGTTTCTTTTATTGTTAGCATTCATTAGAAAACGTGATCCCGATCAAGTGAGGCGAAATGATGAATAGGATGAAACTAGGCGTTATCGGCGGCGGATTTATCGCCAACTTTATGTCAGTCGCAATGGAAAGCGTTCGCACAGTAGAACTGGCGGGCGTCTACGCGCCCCAAGGCGCCGAGGCGCTGTCAAAATCCGCACAACAACGCGGACTGGGCGATGCGGTGGTTTACCCCAACATCGCTGAACTGTGTAAGAATGTGGATGCGGTGGCGGTGTTCTGCCCCAATTTCACCCGTATCGAAGTGCTCGAACAAATTCGCGACGCAGTCAAAGCCGGGGCGCAACTCAAAGGCCTGATCTGCGAGAAGCCGCTGGCGCGTAACCTGCCCGAAGCCAAAAAGGTTCTTGCCATCGCCAAAGAAATCGGCGTACCGACATCGTATTTTGAAAACCAACTGCACATGAAACCGATTGTCCGCCAGATGGAGCAACTGCGCCCCCAACAAGAAACCATGGGGCCGCTGTCGCTCACGCGATGCAGCGAAGAACACGCCGGGCCGCACAGCGGCTGGTTTTGGGACCCGACCCAACAGGGCGGCGGCGTTCTCAGCGACATGGGCTGCCACTCCATCGCGGTGGGCTGGTATGTGCTCAACCCCATCGACAAGCCGCTGACATTCATGGAGCCCGTCAGCGTGTCATGCGACGTGGGCCTGCTCAAATGGGGGCTGCCCAAATGGCGCGGCGTCTTGAAAGACCGCTTCGGCCTCGATTATGAAAAATGCCCTGCTGAGGATTTCGTCAGCGGAATGATTACTTACCGCAACCCCGAAACCGGGCAGCTGGCGAAATCGCAATTTACCAATTCATGGATGTTTGAAAAACAGGGCCTGCGCCTGTTCATGGACGGCATGGGGCCGGGCTATGCGTTTGAAGTCAATACGCTGGTGGCGCCGCTGACCATCTTCATCGGCGACGAGGCCGCGAACGCCGCCGCTGACGCCGAGACCGCGCTGGAAAAATCGACCTCCAGCCGCGGGCTGTTGGCGGTGCATCACAACGAGGCCGATGTGTATGGCTACAACGATGAGTTGCTCGACGCGTCGAATTGCTTCATGGCGGGCCAAAGCGGAAAACTCACGCTCGACTACGGCTATGAGATTGTCAAATTGTGTATGGCGGCGTACATGGCGGCGGAAAAAGGCGTCACCCTCGATCTGACCGACCCGAAGGTGCAGGCGGAGTTGGAAACCTACATCCCCGCGATTCAACAAGGCAACGGCGCCGACCAGTTATACGGTAAGAAATAATTCTGCAGCAATCAGTCGTGAGACAAACAAGAGGGGCGCGTATTGCGCCCCTCTTTTCATTGTGTGACGAGTAACAACGAAACATCATACTAAAACATAAGTCTTGGGCGGGTCTCTGTGAGCGCTTGTGCAAAAAGGGCATTAAGCCCGCACCGAAGCGAAGAGAGACCCACCCCAGCCTTATTCAGCGGGTTGCGCGATTGCTGCGCCGCCGCGTTTTTTGCGTCCATTCAACAACGCGCCCACCCAGGTGTAGCGCACCATCGTCTCATAAATGACCAACAAAAATCCCGTCACCAATACCGTAACCAAAACAAACTTGGCCAGCGCAGGCATTTGCCAGTCGCGAATATATGCCTGCACAAAAAAGATCAACGGCAGGTGGGCGATGTAGAGCCAATAGGATGAATCCGAAATATAACGCATCCACTTGCTTTCGCGGCTGAGCAGTCGGCGAAACAGCCCCATGCAGCCGAAGGTCATCAGCCAGACGTAAGCGACTTGCAAAAGATTATTGATGAATTGTCTCGCGCTTGGAATCAGCGGAATCGCCTCATTGGGGGCGTGAGTGAATATCATACCAATGGGGAAAATCACCAATATCGCAACCGGCAGCGTCAGCCAGTAGCGCTTGCCTAAGGCGCCTGCCTCGTCTTTGGCGTCAAAATATAAGGCGCCGAATCCAAAGAAAACCGCGTAATACAACAACACATGCGGCATGGGCAGCAACCCCGCCGAGGTGTCAGAGCCAAAAGTCGGTTCAATCATAAACAACTGCGGAACCATCGTGAGCGGGACCAGCCACATATACCGTAGCGGCGATAAAATCAGTTTGCTGGATTGGACGTTCCAATTCAGCGCGTCTGCGATGAGCGCATAAACCGCGAAGCCAACCACCAGCCAAATGAGAAACCACAAAAACCAGAGGTGTTGAAGCACAGGCGTTGAAAACAGCAGTCCATACAGGATGCTGAGCACAGGATTTGAGCGTTCTTGTCCGGTGGAGACGCCCAATATTTCGGAAATCTGGCTGCGGCCTTCGTTGATTTTTTGGGGATCAAATTTTACGTTGACCAGTCCAGCGATGAATTGGGTTGTCCCCATGTCGGCGGTTAACGACTGATGAGACGTTTGTCCATAACTGTTTTTGATGTCCGCGTCTGCGCCATTTTGCAACAAGACTTTTGCGACTTCGGCCTCGCCGAAAAAAGCGGCGGTGTGCAGCGGGGTTGAACCGTCGCGCACGGGCATGTTCACGTCTGCGCCCAGTTCAAGTAACAGTTCAACCGCTTCGAGTTGGCCGGTCATCGTCGCCGTCGATAGCGGCGTGATTCCATAAATTTGATCTTGTTGGTTGATCCCGGCGCCGTCTTCGACAAATGCTCGAATTTTTTCTAAATCGCCGACTCTCGCCGCCGACCAGAGATCAGCGCTTGCTTGCGTAGATACGGCGGCCTCTTCATCAACGCTCTGGGCGGTCCCCGTTGTCATGGCCCAGCCAATAATCAAATATGACGCGGGAATGATGGTGATAAGACACAACGCGAACGGGATAAAAATCCGCCGGAAGCGGTGCCGCAGTAGCGACTTCAGCCCGCGCTTGCGCCATAACATTGCAGTAAAAAATCCGCTGATGAGAAAAAACAGCGGCATGCGAAAACCATGCAAAAACGCGGGGATCAATCCCAATATATGCGCTTGCTGATTGTCTTGCACCGGCCAAAGCCCCGGGATAAACGATAGCGACGCATGAAGCGCGATGCCCGACAGCATGGCGATGGCGCGTAGCGCGTCGAGGTCGTGGCGGCGGTCGATGGCGGTAGTTTGCGTGGTCGCGTTATTCATTGCCGAACTTCGCGCCGTGTTCCTTCAAAATATCGGCGACAGACCCCCGGGTGCGTTTGATGCGATCTAGGTCAATCTCCATTTGCAATATGCCGCCGACCATGGCGTAAACATCTTCTAATTCCTGGCTCCATTCGGCGCCGACCGCATCAAGCGGGGTCGTGCCGATGTTGTCTTTCGGGTTCGGTTCGGCGCCGTTTTCTAACAGCAACTTCACGATATTCGGATGGCAAAACAGCGCGGCGAGGTGTAAAGCGGTTGAACCATTATTGTTCTTTTGGTCTAACGCTGCGCCCTTTAAAATTAACACTTCGGCTGCATCGGGCTGACCAAACAAGGCTGCCACAATCAAAGGCGTCGAGCCGCCGGTTGGCTCGAGGGCGTTGATGTCTGTTCCCGCTTTGACGTGTTGTTGAATGGCGGCGATGTTTCCTTCTCCCGCCGCTTGCCAGATGTCGATTTCCGGCGGTTGTTCGGCGCATCCAACGGCAAAAATCATTACGGTGAGATATAGCAATGCCTTTTTCATCTTTTCTCCAATTATAAACTATATTTTATGATGAGTTTTACTAGAGCAATCCAAAGCGTCTCATATACTATACGTTGAGGATGTAGTGATCTTTCATTTATTTATTTTTTACACCCTACCATGAATACGATTGGATTGGAAATGCAAAGAATATTCATACTTTTCACATTACTTACCGTTGCATTGGCGCCATGCGGCTTTGCCGTAGACGCGCCGCGCGCGGCGCGGTCGGTGCATCTGTGGTATCCGGCGCCGGAAAGCGAATGGTTCTATAACGAGATGATCGTCGATGAGTCGCACCCCGGCAGCTACTTCATGGCGTGCGGCTTCAGCCACGGTTATTTTGGCATTCAAGAAATACGCGGACCTGAAGACAAGGTCGCGATTTTCTCAGTCTGGGAGCCCGGCGAACAAGACGACCCCAACATTGTCAAAGACGACCTGCGCGTCAAGCCATTGTTTGAAGGCGAGGGCGTCAACGTCAGCCGCTTTGGAAACGAAGGCACCGGCGGCAAGAGCATGTTCCCCTATCAATGGAACATCGGCGAGACCTATAAGTTTTTGCTGAACGCGAAACTCGAGGGCAAGCGCAGCGTCTATACCGCGTATTTTTATCTCAATGAAGAATCGCGATGGAAGAAGCTGGCGACCTTCTCAACCCTCGCCAAAGGCGACCGCCTCAAGGGCTACTACTCATTCGTTGAAGATTTCTGGCGCAACGGCGAAAGCGCACAACAGGTGCGCCGCGCCCGCTACGGCAACGGCTGGGTCAAGACGCTCGACGGCGATTGGGTCGATCTCACCCGCGCGCGTTTCACCGCCGACCGCACACCGACGATGAACATCAACGCGGGCTTGCTTGATGGATTGTTCTTCTTACAGACGGGCGGCGAAACCGTCAACGAGTTGCCGCTGCGCGACGAGATGTCGCGGCCTCCACGCGGGTTGGAGTTACCAAAGGAATAAAAGTTGAACTTTTATTGATAGAATTTCGTATTCTTTTTGAGGCCTGTTTTTAATGCAGATCCCCCCTGCCCCCCTTACAAAAGGGGGGTGGCGTCGAAGACGACGGGGGGATTTCGGTATAATGAATTTTCCCATCAAGATTTCACACATTGAATAGAAACCCTCCCCCAATCTGGGGAGAAGATTTCCTACTAAAGATTATGATTTTCTTGGAGAACTGTATGTTTCAGCCGTATAGATTTATATTCACGCTTCTCTTATTTGCCGTCACAGCGAGCGGGGTTTCTGCCTTAACCTGGCAGGAGAAAACCGACCGCCAGTTTCGTAAATGGGACCGCACCGACTCGCCCGGCTGCGCCATCATCGTCGTCAAAGACGGAGAGGTCATCCATCAAAACGGCTATGGCATGGCCAACTTGCGCTACGATATCCCGATTGACCCTGAGACGACCATCTTTCGCACCGCGTCTAATTCAAAGCAATATGTCGCGTTCGCAATTTTGCTGCTGCATGACGAAGGGCTGCTTACGCTGGATGACGATATTCGCGACTACATTCCAGAATCGCCTGACTTTGGCGAAACCATCACCATCCGCCATTTGCTTCACCACGTCAGTGGGATACGCGACTATTTGAGTTTGGCTTCAATGTCAGGCTTGGTTTTGATGAATGATTATATTGATAAGACGTATGCGCTTGAAATGTTTGAAAACCAACAACGCCTCAATTTCGCGCCCGGCGACCAAACCATGTACTCAAACACCGGCTTTACTCTGCTGGGCGAAATTGTGGCGCGGGTGAGTGGACAGTCGCTATCAGAATTTTGCCGCGAACGCATCTTTGAACCGCTGGGCATGACCAATACGTTTTTTATTGACAACTTTCAGACGGTTTATGACAATTTCGCTGATGCGTATATTCCCGATCCAGAGGGTAACACCTGGCATTCAACCATCGGCTTCTCAAGCGTGGGCGCGGCGGGCATGGCCAGCACGGTGGTCGATCTCGCCAAGTGGGATGAAAACTTCTACAACCCCGTTGTCGGCAATTCAACGATCATAAAAATGATGGAGCAAAAATTCAGGCTCAATGACCGAACCCTTGGAACGATGTCGATGGGGCTGATTGTCGAAGAAGCGCTCGGCATCAAAGTGGTTTATCACGGCGGCGATTTAAACGGCTTTCATTGCCAGACCATGCGGTTTCCGAATGAACATTTTTCGATGATTTTTTTGTCGAACACCGCTGAACTCAATTCCGGTGAATTGGCAACCATGTCGATACAGATTCGCAGTTTCTATTTGCAGGAACCGGATACGTCAGTGACAGACTTTCAGTTGCACGAACCCACGCCGCCGATGCCCGCGTTTCTCTCGGGTTTTATTCACCCTGATTTAGATATGATGCCTTATTTGAATCCGCCTGCGTATGCGCCGAAGGCTCGCGCGGCAAGGCCCAGCCAAGCCAAACCTCAACTCACCGAGCCGCAGGTTCGGCGTTATGTGGGGCGTTATTACAGCGAAGAGTTAGACGTGTTTTATGAACTCGCGCTCGAAGACGGCTATCTGATGTTCAAGACGCCGCGCATTCGCCCTGGAATCTTTGGCGTCGACCAGGTTGACTCAGACGGCTCGTTCGTGACTGAAGTGATTCCATTCATTGGCCTGCCTGCGTTTTGGGGAACATTCACCGAAGACGGCTCTGGCAACATAGACGGATTTCTGCTCAGCAACTTCCGAGTCATTGACCTCAAATTCATCAAAGTCACCACGGCTCCGTTTGACTGAGCCGACAATAAATTAATACGCGAATAGAAACGTAAGAGGGGCTTCGTTTTCACGAAACCCCTCGCTGTTTATACAAGAACGAAACTACAGGTCTTCTAAACGGAGCGCGTTGAAGCCCGCCACGTTGACGCTGCTGCTGCTGGGTTCAAACGACCCCTGGAAGGCCGAGAAGCCTTCGGCGCGTCCAGTCAAAATCAGGTTGGATGCGCCATTGATACTCGAGGCGTCATCCGAATTGGTAAAATCTGTTAAGAAAAGTTCTAAAGAACCCTATCAAATGCGTTTGCGCTTAATGAATTTCGTTATCCCCTTGTTAATGACAGGCCAAGGATCGAGTGAACAATGTGAAGAAAAAGTAATTTTTTATGTGTAATTTATAGCCATATAAAACCTTAATATACAGATAGTTAAACAAAGAATAACATAATTTTAGATTCATTTTATGAATTTTCCTGTTGACAAGTTCCTGAAGATTGGATATTCTTTATTCATAATTTGAATTTAAAAGAAAGGAACCCCCTCCTATGTTGTCTGGCCGCCTCGAAGATTACGCAGACCGTTGGCCTCACGACCGCCCCATCGAAGATGACCGGGGCAAGTGGCGAGTCGCTTACGTCAAGCCGCGCAACGAAAAAGCGCTGGCGATTGATTGCCAACAAGCGGGCGTTCCTTACTATTTACCGTTATACGTCAAACGCAAACGCCGCAATGACAACAATAAGTATCGCAAAAGCGTGATGCCGTTGTTTCCGGGGTATTTTCCGTTCGTTGACACAGAAGACGGCAAAAGCAAATTACAACAAACCAACCGCGTCGTTCACATTCTTGATATTAACGATCAGGAAGCGTTTGTACGCGATCTCGAGCAAATTCGCCACGCGGTGAACTCCGGCATGGCGGTCGACGCCGTCCCGTATATGGAAGAAGGCCAAAAGGTCCGCGTAAAAGAAGGCCCGTTACAGGGACTTTGCGGAATCGTTAATCGGGTGGACGCGAACCACGCCCGGTTGGTCATCACGGTTGACGCGTTAAAAATGGCGGTTGAAGTTGAACTCGAAAGCGAGTCAGTCGAAGCACTTTAGCGTTGGTTAAATACTGTGCGTTAAGCGCGCCCGTAGGGCTCAGCGATAGATGCCGATTAAGAAACCTTAATCTGCACGGTTTTCTAGCAAACACTATAAAAAGGAAGTTCAAGGTTTATTCGTCCAAGATAAACCCTTTACCTGATACAAAAACTGTCTAATCCCTCGTCCAAGGGAACCCGGTGGAAGCGAACCTTCCACCGTTTTTTTTGTCTGGGCATGGAGAAAATCTACACGGAGGGCTTTGCGCTTTCCATCTTCTTGCGTTCGACATAGGCGTCGTAGATCGAGTAAACATAGAGCACGACGCTGGCGACCGCTAATACGCAGAAGGTATAAAACTCATCGCTGAGAAATTGCAGCGAATCGGCGGCTTGCTCTACATTGCCCTGGCCAATCTCCAAAAAATACATCGCGAGAAAATACCCGATCGGAATCAACAACGCCAACGAAGCAATCAAAAACACGATGCCGACAAACACCGCTTTGGCCCACTGGCGGTTATACAACTGGCCCGCGCCGGGAACCACCAGGGCGGACAACAAGGCGGCTTTCATGGCTTCGCTGCGGGCGGTCGCGGCGTTGTTCATTCGGGGTTCTCCTGTAGTTTGTACGCATTGCGTACGCGCTCCACGTCTTCGGGCGTGTTGACGCCCGGCCACGGGTGGCTGGTGGAGATCATTTTAATGCGTACGCCGTGTTCGATGGCGCGCAGTTGTTCGAGGCTTTCTGACTTTTCCAACATGCTGCGCGGCCAACAGGCGTAGCGCTGCAGGGTGGGGCGGCTGAATGCGTAGGCGCCCAGATGCAGCCAATAGTTGGCGGGGCGCTGCGCCCATTCGATGTCTTCTTTGCGGCGCCAAAATGGAATCGGGGCGCGCGAAAAATACAGCGCAAAATCTTCGTGGTCGATGACGACTTTCACCTGGTTGATGTCTTCCACATCGGCGCGTTCGTGCAGCGGCGCCATCAGCGAGGCCATCTGTACGCCGGGCGCCTCTTCAAAACACTCGACCAGCCGGTCGAGGTCGGTGGGGTCGATCAACGGCTCGTCGCCTTGCAGGTTCATAATGACGTCGTGGTCGAGATTGAGGTCTTCAAGCACCCGCGCCACCCGGTCGGAACCGGTGGGCAACGAGGGCGGCGACATCACCGCTTCACCGCCGAAACTGTCGACCGCTTGTTTGATGCGCTCGTCATCGGTGGCGACGATCACCCGATCGAGGCGCCGGGCGCGCGCGGCTTTTTCGTAGACGCGCTGAATCAGCGGGCGTCCGCAAATGTCGATCAACGGCTTGCCGGGCAGGCGCACCGACGCATAACGGGCGGGAATCACGCAGACAGTCTTCAGGATGCTCCTCCAAAACGGCGAATCAATTCCACTACAGCATAATATATAGTAATCAAATCGCCCGCCATTGAAAGGCGAAGCGCCCTCTGATTCTGTGCAGGCTGCTCCAATTGTGATATTGTTTCGCTTCAGAATAACAACGATACATAAGCAGTGCAGTAATCGTAATAAAAATGACGCAATTCTATTTACGCGTTAACGAACGCCTCGGGGTTGGGTTCTGCTTGTCTCCGTCGCGGCTTATTGCCGCTGACTACGAAAGCCGCTCCACCCAATCCCCTGCGACGTTCTTATAGGCAAGGATATTGATGATGACCAATTGTTTTCGCTTAACATGGAACACCCTCACGGCGGCATTGCTGCTGATTGGCGCCGTGAACGCATTCGCCCAAGAGTCGGCAACGCCGGAGGCGGCGGCCCCCATGCTGGCGGGGTCGGTTTATCGCGCTTCGGATATCGAAGCCATCCGCGCACTCGCGGCGCAGGTGAATTGGAAAGAAGGGACCATCGACGAAGCCGTTCAAGAAGGCGCCGACGAGTTTGACGCAGCCTGGACCGCATCGCTGAAAGCCGCCGTCTTGGGCAAAACCGAGCGCCTGCAAAACGCGCTTCAATCGTTTGACGCCGTCCTCAATGATGAGAGCGTCGACCAACCGCGTCCAATCCAGGTCGCCCGCCTCATCGAAAGTTTTGACCTGCTGCAAGCGACCTTCGAATGGAAAGCCCTGCCCCAAGACAACCGCGAAGCATTTGAAGCAAGGGTAAATAAGTATCTTGACGAAGTATTTGACCGCGCTGACTCCATCACGATTCAATCCAGTTTTATCGCGTATGAATTGCGTGAAATGGCTTCCTGGAAAGCCTTGCAATCTTATTGGGGCGCGTTGGCGCAGAATGAAAAATGGTTCCAAAAAGGATTAACTTATGAGCTGGTTGGACTTAATGACAGCCTAGTCAATCACGTTAAATCTCATATCACCAGCGAAGGCTTTTTTGGTCAAAGCGCTGGCGAACATACAACCACCGCGTCGATCTGCCTGGCCGCAGGCGCAGCCTTGCGCAGCGCCTCGCCCGACGCCTATATTGAATTGAAGCCCTACCTGCAAGCCATGCTCAACGCCGCGACCGAACTCACCCTGCCCAACGGCGAATGGCCCGTATTTATGAACAAAGAACGCCCCGGCGTCATGCAAAACGCGGAACTGTTCGAGCGCGGTTACCGCCTGTTCGGCGACCAGCGCAGCGCGTTGTTGCTCGATCGGATTTATAAAAACTCGCCGCGCTCGGTTGAACACGCCGTCATCGGCGGGCCGACGCTTTTCAGCGCGATTGACCATTCGCTGTCCAGCACGCTGCTGCCGCAAACCGGCGCGGCCTTGCTGCGCGGCAAAAACTCGCCCCTCTCGGTGTTGTTGGATACGGGCGCCTCTCGCTTCGGCGAACAGGCCGGGTTGTTATCGCTTTCCGTTCTTCATACTGACAAGCAATGGACAAATGATAACGCTGGATTGAGCGGGGTGGTGATCGACGGCGCCCAGCAAACGCAGCCGCTCAAAGACGACGGTCTCATCGCCGATCCAAAAAACGCCCTGGTGATGAACATGCGCGAGACGCCCGACGGCGACGTGTATGTCTCATCCACCGCCGCCGGACAATTCACCGAGCGCCCGGCCTATCGCGACGAACAAGTCGCGGGCTTTAAGCAAGGGACGTATCAACGCGCGTTGTATCTGAGCGGCAATCTATTGATTGATCTGTTTTGGGTGCGCGGCGGCAGCCAGCAGGATTACTCCTACCGCGTCAACGGCGCCTGGCAGGCGGGCGATGCGCCAAACGCTTTCGTCGCGACCCAGGCTGATACGACCGAGCGCCTGTGGAGCGTGAACCCCGACGGCTTGCAACTCAGCGCGGGTTCTGACGATGACCCTGGACTCATGAAGGCGCACTACGTCGGCGAGGGCAATCTGTTTGCATTCGCCCATGAATTTATCGAGGGCGAACGACAGCCCACGGCGGTCAAACTGTTGCCGCTCGACCCTGCGCCCAATGCGCGCGACTTCCAGGCGATTGCGTTCGCGATTGAACGCGGTCAGCGCACCGACTTGTTTTTCGCCGCGCTGAGCCGTGAAATCGAATACAAGGGCAAGTACAAAGACATCCCGTTTACCTTCCAGGGCGACTTTGGCCACATGCGCTTTGAAGGCCCCGATTTAGAATCGCTGTTTCTCACTGGCGGCAGCACGCTTGAATATGACCAATACGGAATCGCGCTCAACCACGCCATGCAATACGGCGGCCTCAACGCAATCGCGCCGGGCGAAACCCTGGCGCGCACCATTATGGACGAGTCGATTCCCGTGCATGGGTTGTACTCAATTTTAGCGCTGGATATGGACGCGCCGACGGTGATGTATCAGCCGTTTTGGGCCAAAGCGGCGGGCTATGAATATGAACCCAACCAGCCGCAGCGGTTGCAATTGTTGCAGCCCGGCCTGGTCGATAACCAGGCGGCCTCGTTGGGCGTCAGCCTGCGCCCCGGCTGCAAGACGGTCTTTCATCACACTGTTCACATGAAGCGCTATTCCCACAAAAACCGCCTCCCGTTGCCCGTGTTTGGCGGCCAAAACGTCCCCGGGTATCAATTGACGACCAGTGCGCCGGTGCGGGTGCGCATTCCCGTTTGGAACAACTTTAAAGCCATCCAGTTTAGCGAATCAACCATCATCGACCGCCGTCGCGGCGCCGAACTCAACGGCGTGATCGAGTTCGGCGTCTTGCCGACCGAAACCAAAGACGGACGCGCTTCGTTTGCTTATTCGCCTTGATGCGCACTGGTGGGCGCCGTCATACTGGTAGCGTTGTGAAACGCAGCCATGAGGTGACGGCATGAACGTAAAGCCATTCGTCAGTACGTTGGTTTTTGTAATTCTGGTATGCAGCGCGCAAGCCGGTTTGGCGCAACCGGGCGTCAGTGATGCGACCAGCGCCAAACATTCACAATCCAGCGACGTTGGAAAACTGCGCAGCGACGACTCTTCGCAATACGCCTTCGACGACAACCTCGGCGCCTTGATGGTCACGCTGGTGTTTTTCGGGTTGTTCGCCATCTTTTATATTGTCATTCGCAACAAGCCGTCTGAAGGCGAATTGAAAAAGATACGCAAGAAGCGCAAACTCTGAGCAGGCGGGTTTTATGACGTCGCGAATTTTGGTCCCATGCATTATCGCCGCCGCGCTGGCGGTCGTCGCGCTGTTCGCGTTACAAACGGCGCCGCCCGCCGACCCGTTCCCCAACTGGCTGGCGACCATCGAATCACAGGAAGCCTCGCTCGACGCCTATCAAGAGGCCGGGCGCTATCTGGCCTTTTTGGGCGAAGCGCTTAACGGGCAATCGGACCCTGATGTACGCCGCCAACTCGCCGACCGCCATTTTTTGTTGGGACAGGCGATGTTCAATCACAAAACGCCTGCGCATTTAGATTACGCCAATCAGCAGTTCTTACGCGCAGTGACGATTTTTCCATCGCTGCGGCACGGCTGGCCGTTTTTTCTTGGCGCCGAAGCCTTCGAGCGGCGCGACCAGGACGAGCGCGCGATTGAGTGGTACCAACAAGCGGCGCAACATGACTACGGACAACTGGCGCTGGATGCGCGCTATCGCATCGCCCTGGTGGAGATCCGCCAACCCACGCCGCCGCAGATCGACCCCCGCCCGGTCTATGATTTTCTGCGCTTTGTTTCGACTGACCCATTCAACGAAATCACCACCTTTCGAGGCGCGTCATGGGGCGAGCGCCCCGAGGCGTTGTATCTGCATTCACTCGCGGCGCTGCGCAACGGCGACCCAGACGCCGCCGCGCGTATGATGCAAGGCTATCTGCGTTTGCGGCCCGACGACCCCAGCGCAGCGTATCATCTCGACGCGATGTCGGGTTGGAAGCGCGAGGGCGCGTATCCCGCCGACGGAAACCTGCTGCGTTCGTTTATCGCGCCGCGCGCGTTTGACGACAACGGCCCGCTGTTAACCAACAACGCCGAGTTATTTTCCGACGCCTATTTTCATGCGCCGCCCCAACACGTCGCGCTGGATATTGAGTTTATTGCGCCGAATGATGGAACCCTCAATTGGACGGTCTGCTTCAACGGAGAATGCCAGACGCTTTCACTGCCCGCGCGGGAGCCTAACCGGTCTACGCTTGCGGGAAAACAGGTCATCGTCAGCGCCGTCTTCAACAACGTGCTACAACGCAACCACATTCTCATTCAGCCCACGCTGACGCAGGCCGCACAAGATGAATCTCAAAACCGGGTGCGGCTATTGAAACTCACATTGCTTGAACCCGCCTCCACCTCATCTGACACGGTGGAGACGCCCCGTTGAAAACCATTATCCGCAACACCCTTTTTATGAACCTCTTCAATGTATTTGGCCGGGGTTCAGGATTGATTCGTTATGTCTTGCTGGTGTATTTTCTGACCGACCCCGACTATGCGCTCATCACCTTCGGCTTCAGTTTTGGCCGTCTCTGCCGCCACTTTATGGACTGGGGCCTCGATAATCTCATCACCCGCGAAGGCGCGCGCGATCCGGCGCTCATTCCGTCATTTCTCTTACACGGTTTTCTTTTCAAACTGGCGTGGGGCAGTCTGTTTTTTCTCGCGGGGTTTTTCTATCTCTACGGCGCCCGCTCGCTCAGTCCGTCTGAACTCGTCGTGGTGTATATCTCGATGTGCGGATCGGCGCTGCTGTCGCTGACGGGGGTATTGCGCAGCGGCTATAGCGCGGTCGAGCGCATGGAATACATCTTTTATACCAACGCCCCGGTGCGCACCATTTCGCTGGCGCTGTTGGTCTTTGCGCTGCTCGCCAAATTGCCGGTCGCGTATGCGGCGGCGGCGGTCGCGGTTGAACCGTTGTTGTGGCTGGCGCTGTTGGGGTGGTTCGCCAAGGGCGCGTTTCCATTGCGCGGCGCGGCGTTTTCATGGAAGACCACCGTCTTCTTGTTTCGCGAATCCTGGGCGCTGGCGGTTTATGGTTTCTTCAATATTTTTTACCTGAGCCTCGACGTGATTATGATCGAAGCGCTGATGGGCGGACGCGATGCGGTGGGGCCGTACACCATCGCCAGTTTGTTGGTGGAGGGCGTCACTCTCTTGTTGACGGGATACCTGATGGCGGCGTTCCCGGTTTTTTCGCGGCTCTACCAGACCGATGAAGACGCCTTTCGTCGGTTGTTCCGGCGCTCGGTGACGGTGTTGTTTGCGATGTCGTTTCCGCTGTCGGTGTTGCTATGCGTATGGCCGCACGAATGGATCAACCTGATCCGCCCCGCCAACCCCATCAGCGGGCAGGTGCTGGCCATTCTTGCGCTGAACCTCAATTTCGCCCTGTTAAATACGCTGATGATCGTCGTCTTCACTGCGCGTAACCGCCAGCGCTGGCTGGTGAGTTTTACTGCGATCGCGGTGGTGGTTTCGTTTGGCGCCAACTGGTTGTTGATTCCTCTTTATCATCAGGTCGGCGCCGCGATGGCGACGCTGTTCTCTCAAGCGTTGTTGTTTTTCATTATGGGCGGCGTCGGCTTGCCGCTGTTCGGGCTGCATGTCCCGGTCGCGCGGGTTGCCGGGCTAGCGGCGATTACGTTGACTTCCGCAGCGGCGGCGTATTGCGTCCCGGGTTTGCCGGTCTTGCTGGTTCCATTTATTTTTGGTGGATTTTGGCTCGTGCAAGCCAAACTCTTCAACGTCATTTCCATTGATGAAATCCGCCGATTGACGCAGGCCGCCCAGCCATAAACGCCAAGGCTCTTGCCCAAATCGAAGCGGGCGGTCAATCTGTTTCTATTCCATTTAAAAGGCGAGCGATGAAAGTATTACTGACAGGCGTGACCGGATATCTCGGCGAAGCGATTGCGCGTGAAGGCGCGTCGCGGGGCTATGACCTGCGTGGATTGTGCCGCGTCATGCCTCCCCCCGAACAGCGCATTGCTAATGTTGAATACGTCGTCGGCGATCTGCTTGAGCCAGACAGTTTACGCGCCGCCTGCGCGGGCTGTGATGCGCTCATTCACAGCGCGGGGCTGGTTTCGATCTGGCGGCGCGACCCCGGCGATTTTTATCGCGTCAACGTCGATGCGACCCGCGAGTTATTTCAAATCGCGTATGAGCAGGGCGTCGAGCGGGCGTTGTATACCTCGTCGTTTTTCGCGCTCGGCCCCACCGATGCGGCCCTGGCGGATGAGACCTGGCTCAACGACCGCGTTGAACCGCCCACCCATTACGCCCGTAGCAAAACCGCCGCCGACCGGCTGGCGCGCTCGTTGATGGACGAAGGCCGCGACCTGACGACGGTGTATCCAGGGGTGATTTACGGCCCCGGGCGCCGCACCCAAGGCAATCATGTTTCCACGCTGGTTGAAGATTTCTGCAAACGAAAAATCCCCGGCGTGATCGGCCCTGACGACCGCCGCTGGACGTTTTCGTATATCGACGACGTTGCTCAAGGCCACTGGTTGGCGCTTGAAACAGGCAAGGCGGGCGGGCGCTACATCCTCGGCGGGCAAGACGCGACCCAGGCGGAACTTTACGAAATGCTCGCCGAACTCACCGGGCAATCCGCGCCGCAGCGGCGCATTCCAGCGGCGTTGGCGTACCTGGTCGCGTTGTTAGAAGAAGGCAAAGCGCGTTTTTTGGGCGCGGCCCCGCGGCTAACGCGCGAGTCGCTGCGGGCGTATTCGTATCACTGGCGTTTCACCAGCCACAAGGCGGTGACCGAACTGGGCTACACGCGCACGCCGCTCAAAATCGGCCTGCAAAAAACCCTCGACGCGCTGGGTTACGCCCCGCCCGAAGACCGCTCGACGCTGTTGTGAATTTTTGTTCCCCGACGGCGTTCTTTCGAGCGCTTTCTCCACACGCTGGTTGAGTCCATCCCGAAATTTTTGATTGCTAGTATACTATATGTCGTTTTGACGTTTGCTGGCGCTGTGTAGCAGTGCGCCCGCAAGAAAGGACACAAATTCAGTGGGACTCTTTTCAGAAAATTCACCCAGTAACCAACCAACCGCCGACGCAGTCGTCGAAGCATTGCGTCATGTACAAGACCCCGACTTACATAAAGACCTGGTCTCGCTCGGAATGGTCAAAGACGTAAAGGTAGAAGGCGCGACCGCGTCGTTTACCGTTGAACTGACCACCCCGGCGTGCCCCATGAAAGCCAAGATCGAACAAGACTGCAAAGAAGCGGTCTCTCAAATCGAAGGCATCGACGAAATCGTGGTCAACATGACGGCCAACACCAGCGCGCGCGGCGCCATGCCGGAGACGCAGGCTATCCCCGGCGTGAAAAACGTGTTCGCGGTTTCGAGCGGCAAGGGCGGCGTGGGCAAATCGACTGTCGCCACCAACCTTGCGCTGTCGATTGCAAAAACCGGCGCCAAAGTCGGGCTGATGGACGCCGACCCCTATGGGCCGAATATCCCCCAGATGTTGGATTGCGAAGCCCCGCCAGTGGTCGAGAACAACCGCATTCAACCGCCGGTCGCGCATGGCATTAAAATGGTCTCGGTCGGGCTGATTGCGCCGGGCGACACGCCGATTGTGTGGCGCGGGCCGATGGTTCACAGTTTAATTCAACAATTTCTGCGCGACGTCGATTGGGGCGAGCTCGATTATCTGGTGGTTGACATGCCGCCGGGCACGGGCGACGCACAATTGAGCCTCTCAAAACTCGCGCCGCTGTCGGGCGTCGTCATGGTCACCACGCCGCAAGAAATTTCACTCGCGGACGTAAAACGCGCCATTCAGATGTTCCGTAAGGTCGAGGTCCCGGTGTTGGGCGTTGTGGAAAACATGGCCTATTTTGCCTGCCCGGATTGCGGCAAGCAACACAACATCTTCGGGTCGGGCGGCGGTGAAGCCATCGCTCGCGACTATGACACCGAGTTCCTGGCGCGTATTCCAATTGACGTGCGGGTCTCGCAAGGCGGCGACTCTGGCAAGCCCATCGTCTTGTCTGATCCCGACGGCGCCATCGCCCAAGAATTCGACAAACTGGCCGGGTCGGTCGCCCAACAAATCAGTATCGCCAATTCTCGAAACACGCCGCTGCCGATTATTCAATAGCAGCGCGAAATTGAACGCCTTGGAGTTGATTCATGCCAATTGAAATTACCCGCCGCGCGTATTTTTGCGCGGCGCATCGTTTGCATAGCCCGCATTTGAGTGAAGACGAAAACCGCGAGACCTACGGCGCCTGCAATAACCCTCACGGTCACGGTCACAACTATTGCTTCGATGTGACCGTGATGGGCGAGGTCGATCCTAAAACCGGCATGTTGATTAACCTCGATGTGTTAGACGAACTGATCGAACGGGAAATTATCGTCCCCGTTGACCACCACAATCTCAACGTCGACGTTGAGATCATGCGCGGCGTGATTCCCACCATGGAAAACATGCTGATGGTTTTTTGGAAGCAGTTAGAGCCGCACATGCCCGCCAACGTCTCATTGAAGCAAGTGGCGCTGCGCGAGTCGGAGAAAAATTCCGCCGTCTATACCGGCCCGCGCTCTGTTACAGGATAAATAACGATGGCTTCTCCGCATACGACGGAAGCGTTATTGGGGCAGGTTCACGAAGAGAGCCAGGCAGACCAGTCGGCGGTCTATTTTTTCGGCTATCCCACCTTTAATAGCCTGATTTTTTGCGCCAAGGCCGAACGCCGCCAAAGCCCCGAGCGCTATTGGCGCTCGCATTGCACCGACTCTGACGCCATCCAGCAAGTGCGCCAGTCGCCGAAGCCGATCATTTTGTCAGGCGAAACCATTTCCGAAAGCCGCGAACGCATGGTGGGTGTGCCCATCGCCAACGGCGTCAATGTCATTGGCGTGGTGGTGCACTGCTACATGCAAGACCGCGCGTTTGATTTTGATCATCTACAAAACATCGTCAATAAACGGGCGGATTCATTCTTCAACAGTTGGGTCGAATTTCTGGTCGCCGAACAATCGCGTCCGTTGTCTGCGCTATTTGATATTGCCGGGTCGGTTTCGTCGTCGCTTGACCTCGACCGGGTGTTAATCAACGTCGTCGAACAGGCGACCATTTTGTTCCGCGCCAAGATGAGTTCGCTGATGTTGGTCGACGCCAAACGCAACGAACTCGAAATGGTGACCGCGTATGGCTGCAGCCTGGAGTATCTCGACAAACCCAACCTGCCCATCGACGGCACCGTGTTGGGCCGCGCCGTCAAAGAAAAAAGTATGCAGATCGTCGAAAATCTTTTTGAGGAGCCTCATTATCTGCATAAAGAACTGGCCGCGCGCGAGGGCGTTTGCGCGTTGTTGGCCGCGCCCATCATTTTTCAAGAACGGGTTTTGGGCGTCTTGAATATATACACCTCAATGCCGCGCCGCTGGCAGCGCTCTGAACGCGACCTGTTGTTGACCTTCGCCAACCATACCGCGATCGCCATCACCAACGCGCGAGTGCACGAGCAGGTGCTTTCGATGGAAGAACAGCTTCACGTCTCGGCCAAACTGGCGACGGTCGGCGAAATCGCCGCTGGACTCGCGCATGAAATTCGCAACCCGCTAGCGGTCATTAACATGCTGATCCATTCCTGGAAAGGCGCGACGCCGACCGGGGCGGATTTTGAACATGACATCAACGTCATCATTCAAAAGATCAGCGATATGAATTCGCTGGTTACTGATTTGCTCAATCTGGCCATTACCCGCCCACTCGAACGCACCCCGGTGAATATGAATGAAGTGATTGACCGCGTGTTGCGCCTGCTGCGCCACCGCATCAGCCAACAGCGGGTTTTGTTGCGCATCAATCTCGACCGCGAGGCGCCAGAAATCCGGGCGGACCGCGAACGCATTGAGCAGGCGGTTCTCAACCTCTTGCTCAACGCGCTCGACGTCACGCCCGAAGCGGGTACGATTACCGTCGCGCTGTGGACGATAGACGATACGCTCAAAATCAGCGTCGCTGACTCAGGCCCCGGCATCCCCGAAGACCGCTTTGCGGGATTGTTTAAACCCTTTAATTCGACCAAAAAAAACGGCTTCGGCTTGGGGCTGCCCATCTCAAAACGCATTGTCGAAGAGCATAAAGGCGATATCACCGTCTCTTCGGCCCCGCCAGACGGCGCCACGTTTTTAATCACGCTTCCCTATGATGAAGCGGACGACGAACCCCCGGGTTGAATAAAGCGCCGCGTCAATCTTTTATGAACGCCGCAGGGTCTCTATAATCCACACATCTTTCTCAATGAGAACAACGTCTTAAAAACCGTTTTTTATTTTTTTGTAGGAATAATCCGTATGCTTTTGTCCGTCATCATGCCCGTCTATAACGAATGCGAGACCATCGGTGAAATCATCGACATGGTCATGGCTGAAAAAACGCCGAAAGAGCTCATCATCGTTGATGATTGCTCGGAAGACGGCACCCGCGATTTTCTTAACAACTATTCGCGCGAAGGCGTGCGCATTTATTTCCATGAAGTCAATCAGGGAAAAGGCGCCGCCATCCGCACCGGCCAGCAACACGTCAACGGCGACATGGTCATCATTCAAGACGCCGACCTCGAATATGACCCCAATGAATACCCGCGCTTGATTCGGCCCATTCAACATAACAACGCCGATGTGGTGTACGGCTCGCGCTTTATTGGCGAAGAAAAGCGCGTACTGTATTTCTGGCACTCGCTGGGCAATAAATTTTTAACGCTGCTGTCGAACATGTTGACCAATCTGAACCTGTCAGATATGGAAACCTGTTACAAAGCGTTCCGCACCGAAGTATTCAAACGAATCACCATCGAATCCGACCGCTTTGGCATGGAGCCGGAACTCACCGCCAAAGTCGCCAAGATGGGCTGCCGCGTCTATGAGGTGCCGATTTCATATCATGGCCGCTCGTATTCGGAAGGCAAAAAAATCACCTGGCGCGATGGGGTTTCGGCGATCTGGTGCATCATCAAATTCAACTTGCTGCAATAGAATTCCATGAGCGACGCAAAACAAGTGCATGTAATCATCAATGGCCGGGTGCAGGGCGTGGGCTACCGTTATTTCGCCCAAAACGCCGCGCAGTCGCTGGGCCTGACGGGCGAGGTGCGCAACCTCGCCGACCGCCGGGTCGAGCTGGTCGCCGAAGGCCCGGAGAGCGATTTAAAACAATTGCTCAAACGCCTGCAAGCAGGCCCCGCATTATCTCACGTCTCATCGTTAGACGTTAACTGGCGTCCCGCGCGCGGCGAGTTTCGCGGGTTTGATATCACCTATTAACCTCACCAATGGATGGATAACCGACCATGAAAATTATTACCGACCGCGTTCATGTTGAAACCAGGGGCGACGCCGACATCATCGACCTGACCCCGAAGTTGGTCGCCGCGTTGAACCAAAGCGGCCTGCGCGAAGGCCAAATGACGGTGTTCGCGCCCGGCGCCACGGCGGGAATCAGCACCATCGAATACGAGCCGGGCCTGCTCAAAGACGTGCCCGCCGCGATGGAAAAAATCGCCCCGTCAAACGCGACCTACCAACACGACCTCACCTGGCACGACGGCAACGGACACTCGCACGTCCGCGCCACCCTGATCGGCCCTTCGATGACCGTACCCTTCGTCGACGGACAACTCACGCTGGGCACATGGCAGCAGGTCATCTTGTTGGATTTCGACAACCGCCCGCGCAGCCGCAGCATCGTTGTCCAACTCATGGGAGAGTAAGGCGTATGCCGCTGAAGAACGGTTGGAAGAGCCGCCCCGCCCGTGAACGCATCAGCAAGATCGTCGAGATTCTCAAGGCCGAACACGACGACGAATGCGGGCTGCGCTTTCAGTCCCCGTTTGAATTATTAATCGCCACCATCCTGTCCGCGCAATGCACCGACGAGCGCGTTAACAAAGTGACGCCCGCCTTGTTCAAAAAATACCCGACGCCCCAAACAATGGCGAACGCTGAGATCGAAGACTTAGAAGCGTTGGTTCGCTCCACCGGGTTCTTTCGACAAAAATCAAAGTCGATCCAAGCCGTCGCCGAAGCGCTGCATGAGCAATACAACGATGAGGTTCCAAACGACATGGTGGCGCTGACCGCCCTACCGGGCATTGGCCGCAAGACCGCCAACGTCGTTCTTGGCACTGCCTACGGAGAGGCCGCCATGCCGGTCGACACCCACGTCAAGCGGCTTTCTAACCTGTTGGGGCTGACCAAACATTCGGACCCGGTGAAAATTGAGATGGACTTACTGAAACTGGTTGATGAAGATGAGCAGACCGGCTTCTCGCATCGCTTGATCTGGCATGGACGCCGCGTGTGTTTCGCCCGCAGGCCCAATTGCCCCGAATGCGCCCTCGCGCCCTACTGCCCGTCCGAAAAGAACGGCGCATAGTCAAGTTTGCGATAAGCATTTCTACGGTTTTCTCTCTCACCGTTCAATTGATATTTTGCGCAATCATTGTTATGCTCGCTTAGAATTAACAAAGACAAAATTCATCCAAAGGCAAAATGACGATGGCTTCTACAAAATTCCGCATTGTGGTTCATGGATTTCTCATTGCTGCATGTATGGCGCTTTTTATGATCTCTCAACAAGCGTTTGCGGCTGCGCCTGCATGGAGTACGCAATTCCCCCGGCTGTTTTTTACGCAAGCGAAGGTTGAGGCGCTTCAACAAAAATTACCAAACGACGAAGCGCTCCAAGCCGCGTGGAAGCAGATTCTTGGGCGGGCTGACAGATATCTCAACGACGAATTGGTCTCGCTGGATTACGCTGAATCGGGCAGCGGTCAACACGGAAACTATGGGCGCCCCAGCAACCAGGTTCGGGGCATGGCCGCCATGCTAGGTCTGGCCTATCAAATGACGGGCGAAGAAAAATACGCCGAGAAACTTAGGCTGGCGTTGCTGCATTTCATTCAATTAAAACGCTGGGCGGGCGACGCCCAACGCGATCCGCCCTGGCACTCAGAACTCAACACTGCGCGTTTTTGTTTTGGCTACGCGGTTGGCTATGACAGCATTCACGATTATCTTTCTGAAGCCGACCGCGAGCGCATCCGCGACGGCATGGCGCGATTGGGAATCGTCCCAACGATGAATGACTGGGTGTTGCCAGCGCAGCGCATTCACGCGCTTGATTCGATGGGGCATAACTGGTGGAGCGTCTGCGTGGGGATGGCGGGGGTCGCATCGCTGTCTGTTCTGGGTGAACACCCGGACGCCGAAATGTGGGTGCAGGAAATTCGCGACGGGTTCCCGGAATTTTTTGTCTATCAAGGCAACGTGCTGCAAAACAAAAGCGTCAACTTCGACCGCAAAGGCGCGTTTTATGAAAGCGTCAACTACGCCAATTATGCGCTTTCCGAATACCTGTTATATCACCTGGCTTACACAAATGTGTTTAGTCAGCCGCCGCCTGAAATTCCCTTGTTGAATTCAGTAGGCGACTTTTTTATTCATACCGCTTATCCCGCAAACGACTCGCTTTACACCGTCAACTTTGGCGATAGCAGCCAGCACGCCTCCGGCGAGAAGACGCTGCAATTGCTCAAAGCCTGCGGGTTTGATTCACCAATGTATTCATGGTATCTGGCCCGCACCGACTGGGGGCTGAATGACCCAATCGGCTTGCTCAATCAAAATCCCATACCAATGAACCAGCCGCCCGATGATTTAGAAACCTCTATGCTTTACCCTGACATTGGCTGGTGCATGATGCGCGACTCATGGCAGGACGATGCGTCCCTGCTTGCTATCAAATCAGGATTCGCATGGAACCACGCCCACCCCGACGCTGGATCATTTATTTTATTTCACGGCGGCAAACCGCTAATTATCGACTCGGGCAATTGCTCTTATAGCCGTCGCGAATATTCAGCCTACTATCGCCAAAGCAAGGCGCACAATGTGGTGTTGTTTGACGGCGAAGCGCAAAACCCCGAAGACGTTTCGCGCGGCGACCGCGGCGTGGTCGAACCGGGGCGGGTGTTGCATCTGATGGATTCGTCAGGGATCAAATATGCGCTCGCAGACGCAACCGGGCCGACCTCGTGGAAGACGTCGCGCAATTACCGCAGCTTTTTATGGATCGACGACGCCATCCTGATTTTCGATGATATCCGCACCCATGACGAACACCAGATGGAGTGGCTGTTGCATTACGAAGGCGCGGCTGAAGATTCCGGCGACACGGTGCTGTTATCGAACGGGGATGAATCCCGCGCGGCGGTGCATTTTCTTTACCCCGAAGACAAAGCGTTCGTCAGAAAAAAAGGCCTGAAAGATCACGACCCGGATACCGAAGTCGAATACATCGCTGTCACGCCTGACCAGAAAACCCGCGAGCAGAAGTTTATTACCGCTGTGTTGCCTTATGGCGCAAACGGCGAGCGCCCCGATTATTCATTCAAACTGTTGCAAGGCGACGAGATGCTGGGCGTCCAAATCGAACATAACGGCAAGGTGACAAACGTCTATCTCAATTTGCGCGCAGACGGCAGGCGCATGCACCGCAACAGCAATAAAGTCATCGACGGTTGGGAGACAGACGCCTACTTGTTCGGGTTCACTCGCGCAAAAAATGCGGATGACAGTTTGAACGTAATCGAGCGTGGGTTTGTGATGAGCGGAAGTTATCTTCGCAAAGACCAACAAGTCATGTTGAGCTCATTGTCAAAAGTCTATTCGGTATTTTCATACAGCGATCAAGGCATGGACGTCGTCTTACAGGGGCAACCGCTGGTCAATTGCAGCATCCATTCTCCAGATCGTTCATTACCAACCCGGCTCAATGGAGAAACCGTCAACCCGCAATGGAACGCCGTTGGCGCTCGCTTTCAACTCAAACAAGAATAAGGAAAAACCATGATGCTTCGATATGCTTTGTTGCTGATGTTCGCTGTTCAATTTGTTTATGTCAGTTATGGAGAAAAACCGCTGATCGTGAAACACGGGACCATTGATCTTGATTTGGTTGAATGCACGCCCGTTGTGTTTAGAGACCGCCTCTTCCGGTTTGAGTACGTCCGCCCGGGATACAAGCCCAACAAAACCGACGATTCTTATTTCCGCTTCATCGACGTTGAAACCAACACGCCGACGAAGAGTTTTGCGCATGGCTATGACTTGGGCAGTGCGTTCGTCGACGGCGATACGGTTTACGTGACCGCCGTGAACCCGTGGGGAGACGAACAGATTGATCTGTTTTATTCAACCGACCTGATTGAATGGAAGACGCGCCCTGTGTTGAAGGATACGAAATTTGAAATCTTCAACACGTCGATCTGCAAAGACGACAAAGGCTATGTGTTGATGTTTGAAATCGGCGGCCCTGCGGAAGAAGCCGGATCAAGATTCACCGCCCGTTTCGCGACCTCGAAAGATTTGAAAACCTGGACGCTCACGCCGAACGAATGCGTGTATGCCAAAGACCGCTACACCGCGCCGCACTGTCTGCGTTATCTCGACGGCTTTTATTACAACTTCTACCTCGAAGCCCACGATGGATATGAGATGCGCGTGGTTCGCTCGAAAGATTTGATCCAGTGGGAACCAAGCCCGCTCAATCCCGTGTTGCGTCATTCAGAAGATGATAAGAAAATCGCCAACCCTAATCTGACCGATGAGCAGCGCAAAGAGATTGCCGAAGCAACCAACCTGAACAACTCCGACATCGACTTTTGCGAGTATCAGGGTCGCTTGGTGATTTCGTATTCGTGGGGCAATCAGCAAGGCAAGGAGTTCCTCGCCGAAGCGCATTATGAAGGCTCTGAAGAATCATTCCTGCGCGGTTGGTTCCCCGAGAAGGAATAGCAATAAAATATGGGTAAGTTTTGTCGGGTGGGTTCGCGAAGCCGCCCTACCGTTATGGCGTTTTAATCAATCAGGTGGGTCAAAAATGATCCACCCTACGATATACATTGGGGAGGGCGAACCTCCTGGTGAGCCGCATGAAAAGGAAAATGCTTCGCGACTGCGCGGCTCGGCGGGAGCCTCGCCCTCCCAAAAATCATCTCAGTTTTGTAGGGTGGATAAAGACCCCACCATTTTCAATTGTGTGAATCGTTTTATTGTAAAAAGAAAAACCCCGCTTCAATTTTATTGAAGCGGGGTTTTGTTTGTACGATCAGTGTTTCTTCAGAAGGCGAGGCTGCCTACGAGCAGCCGCTGGTTGAGCCGCAGTTCAGGCATTTATAACAGGCGCCGTTGCGAACCATGATCGCGCCGCATTCATGGCACGGAGGCGCGTCGGCCTGCACCTCAAACGTAAAGTTCCCTTTGCCGCCGGAACCGTTTCCATTGGCTTGCGGGGTGAGGCCGTTGTCTTCGCTCAAATCGCTGTGGTCATCGGCAACGGCTTTCTTGCTGCGGTCGATGATGCCCAGCGATAGTTTTTCTTCCGCCGAGAGAAATTTCGACGCCATCCAACGGAAGATGTAATCGGTAATCGACTTGGCGATGGGAATCTCAGGATTGCCCGTGAAACCCGCCGGCTCAAAGCGCGTATGCGAAAATTTGTTGACCAGAACTTCCAACGGAACGCCGTATTGCAGCGTCAACGAAATCGTGGTCGCGAAGGCGTCCATCAGGCCTGAAACCACGCTGCCTTCTTTCGCCATAGTCAAGAAAATCTCGCCCGGCTTTCCGTCCGGGAACAACCCGACGGTGATATAGCCCTCGTGTCCGGCGATGCTGAATTTGTGGGTAATCGCCTGACGTTCGTCCGACAAACGGCGACGGTAGGGCTTTGGCGAACCGTTGCTGCCTGTGCTTGCCTGCGGAGCGGCCGCCTTGGGAGCGTCTTTGGCCCTGGTCTTCAGCGGTTGGACTTTCTTGCAGCCGTCGCGATAGACCGCGACCGCTTTGAGCCCGAGTTCCCACGCGGCCATGTAGGCTTTTTGGATCTCGTGGGAGGTGGCTTCTTCGGGCAAGTTGACCGTCTTTGAAATTGCGCCCGACAAAAACGGCTGCACCGCGCCCATCATGCGGATGTGTCCCATGTATTGAATGGAGCGCTCGCCGTTGCCGGGTTTAAACGCGCAATCGAAGACTGGCAGATGGTCCTGAATTAAAGCCGGGGCGCCCTCGATGGTGTCGTGTTCATCGACGTAACCGACGATCTTCAACACTTGGTCGCGTGAGTAGCCCAGGTTTTTTAATGCGCGGGGGACGGTGTTGTTGACAATCTTCAACATGCCGCCGCCGACCAGGCTTTTGTATTTCACCAGCGCGATGTCCGGCTCGATGCCGGTGGTGTCGCAATCCATCATAAAGGCGATGGTGCCAGTGGGCGCGAGTACGGTAACCTGCGCATTACGGAAGCCGTGCTGCTTGCCGTGGTCGAGCGCAACGTCCCACGAATGGTTGGCTGCTTGATGCAGCGCGGTCGGCGCCAGGTCGGCGTCAATTTTATACGACTCGTCGCGGTGCATCCCAATGACGTTTAACATCGGTTCGCGGTTGCGGCTATAGGCTTCAAACGGTTCCATCGCTTCGGCGATGCGAGAACTTTGCGCATACGATTCGCCGCACATCAGCGAAGTGATCGCCGCCGCATAGGCGCGGCCTTCGTCGCTGTCATAGGGCAAGCCGTTCGCCATCAACAACGCGCCCAGGTTGGCGTATCCCAAGCCGAGAGTGCGGAAAATGTGGCTCATCTTATCAATCTTCGGGGTTGGATAGCTGGCGTTATCGACCAGCATTTCCTGCGCGGAGATCATTATATCCACCGTATGACGGAAGGTTTCAACATGAAACGAGCCGTCTTCTTTGACGTACTTCATCAGGTTGATCGAGGCCAGGTTGCAGGCGGTGTTGTCAAGGAACATATATTCGGAACACGGGTTTGAAGCGTTGATGGCGCCGTCAGCGGGGCAGGTGTGCCACTTATTGATGACCGTGTCAAACTGCATGCCAGGGTCGCCGCAATCGTAGGTGCAATCCGACACCATTTGCATCATATCGCGCGCTTTGAAGGTTTCGCAATCAGCGCCGTCCTGGACGAACTTGGTCGACCAGTTGGCGTCATTTTTGACCGCGTGCATAAAATCGTCGGTCACGCGCACGCTGTGGTTGGCGTTTTGAAAGAAGATGGAGCCATAGGCTTCGCCGTTAAACGAGCCGTCATACCCGGCTTCGATCAGCGCCCAGGCTTTTTTTTCTTCACGCGCTTTGCTGCGAATAAAATCGACAATATCAGGGTGGTCCATGTTGAGGATCACCATTTTAGCGGCGCGCCGGGTTTTGCCGCCCGATTTAATCACGCCAGCAAACGCATCATAGCCCTTCATAAACGAGACCGGGCCGGAGGCTTCGCCGCCACCGCGTAATTTTTCTTTCGACGAGCGGATCGGCGACAGGTTCGAGCCAGTGCCAGACCCAAACTTGAACAACATGCCTTCGGTTTTGGCGAGTTCTAAAATCGAGGTCATGGTGTCGTCGACCGAGTTGATGAAACAGGCCGAGCATTGCGGTTCTTTTTCAACGCCGACGTTAAACCACACAGGGCTGTTGAACGCCGTGTGTTGGTGTAACAACAGATAGGTCAGTTCGTCGCCAAATGTTTGCTGGTCTTCAAACGACTCAAAATAACTTTGGCGTTGGCCCCATGAAACGATGGTGCTCACCACCCGGCCAATCAGCTGGCGTACGCTGGTTTCGCGTTCCGGGGTGTCCATGGTTCCACGAAAATATTTTGACACGACGACATTGGTCGCCAGCTGCGACCAGAATTTAGGGAACTCGACGCCGCGTTGTTCAAACACAACATCGCCCTTTTCGCCGCTGATGACGGCGTCGCGTACTTCCCACTCAATTTGGTCAAATGGGTCTTGGCCTTTCTTGGTGTAAACGCGCTGAAATTTCAATTTTGTTTTTGCGGCAGTGTTCGGCATTTCTTTTTTTGCGTCCCTCATCCCTGCGTCAGTTTTGGCTTGTAGCCTGTTAGAATCAACAATCGCCATTATTACTGTACTCCTTATCTTTAAAGTCTAGGCAGTTAAATGTGGATTAAATCAATGAATGAAATAACATTTCACAACTCAAATAAATTCGATGAAAATCTATCTATTGAGGCGAAAAAGAATTTAGACCCAATATATAGTGGTGTCAAGCTGTTTTTTTACAATTTAATTATATACAATGTAATTATGACTAAAGATTAAAAGATTTTTCTTCGATAACTGCTTACAGACTCTATAGTTAGAAACCCGGGTGGGCAGAACTCCTGGCAAAATCAAAAAAAACGCGAAAAAAGAATGATTTTAAATTAAAATTACCTAAACTCTAAAATACAAAATAACAACGAAATTAAGAAACAAGGTTTAACTGCTTTTATGCCACCAGAAACGAAGAGCGGAAATAAAGGGCGCCTGCTTTTGGAAAAAGGTCTAACCTTCTTCCACAAGGGAGAGTATGACGCGGCTTCTGAGATTCTGCTCGAAGCGGTCATGGAAGACGCCCATTCCTATGAGGCGATGTATAACCTCGCCTGTTGTTACTCAATGTTGGGGCAAAAAGACAGCGCCTTAAGTTATCTCCATCGCTCCGCCCAAATGGCCCCGCAATGCGTCGATTGGGCGAAAGAAGACCGCGAGTTTGACCCCATCCGCGAAGACGCGGTTTTTCAAGAATTGCTCGAAGCCCACAACATTGATAAACACGAACAGAAAGAAGCGCCTCATGAAGAGCCGGTTGAAGAAGCCGTTGTTGAAGATGACGAGCCGGATGAAATTGATGCAGAAGAGGCGTACGAAGAAATAGAAGATATCGGACTCGAAGAGCCCGAAGAGTATCAACCCGTGGGAGGGGCAGTAGCGCCAACGCAACAGCCCATCGCAGACCCTGCTCCAATACCGATTAGAAAAGCGGCCAAAAAAGAGCCTGAGAAGCCTAAGTTTCCGCCATGCGCTTCTTGCGGCGGCATCGTCACGATGGAGCGCCGTAACGTACACAGCGTCGTAATGATTCTAATTTTGCTGTGGATCGGTACCATGTTTTGCATCAGCATGTTCCTCAATTTATGGGGCGCGGTTGGTTTTCCCATCATCATGTTCGCCTTTTACCTGTTAATGCAAAACCGTGAAATGTGGGTCTGTCAAAACTGCGGCGCGTCGGGGACTGACTGCGGCCAGCCCCCGGATGAATTAAAAAAGAAATAAGGATTCGCCGCCCGTTATTTCTCCAACGCATGGCGTGAGCCTGGCTTTCCCACCAGATACACCACCAACGCTTCCCGAAACAAATCGTCGCCGCGCAGCGAAACATGAATGATCGTGCGCTGATTGAGAAACGTCTGAAACTGTTCGCGCTCATTCACACTGTCGAGCGGAAACAACGCCGAACGCACCGTAGGGCGTTTGCCTTTTCCGCTTGGGAACTCGCCCCACTCAAAATCATTTAAACATTCACGAACCACCGCGACGCCGCGCTCAATCGAACGGCGGATGGTGTCTTCAGACACCCGCAGCATCGCGGCGATCCGTTTCGGCCCGGCGCCGCACGACAGCATCAATAACATGGTTTGCTGGCTGACTCCCCGTAGTTTGCGTCGCGCCACCCGCCGGATCGCCTCAATCTGCTTCTCTGTTTCTGGCGACGGAACGTCGTCAATGCGTTGTTCATGGAGCGTTTCTAAGCCGCTTTGTTCGCAGATCGAGGCCAGGACGCCCGGGTCCCAGGGCGCTTCGTGATAATCGCGCTCAACGGTAATGTCTTTGAGTTTTTCTTCCCAGGCGGGCGGTTGTCCGTGGTCGGAATCGAATGTTGGAATGGTTCTGGTAAAGTTCGACATCGTATTACGAATCTCCTTTGATTAAAAAAATGGCAAGAGCGGTTCGTAATAGGTGCAAATTTCGCGCCATAAAATTATACAAATGTTCACTATCTTGATTTGACTTGAGATACTTATGGAGGGTTAAGCAAATTTAGAAGGTTCAATCGGTAATTGAATACTTACATTGATGGATGACCATAATATTGATTCCCAAAACGTATTCCGGCCTATCAAAAATCACCAAACAAAAGCAGGCATGGGTGCAACTCTGGGAGCGCCTGTGCATAGGGGCCTGAAAGCCCGCACTGAAGCAAGCAGAGTTGTACCCATGCCGCGCACAACGAAAGACCAAGTATCTATTTTCGGAAGAACCATTTTAATAGTGATTGCCAGAATACCGTGCGGATTGAACTTTCATCACTGTATCTATCACTGTATCTATCACTGAGCGCTACGGGTGCGCTTTACGCACATATTTTGATAAACGCTCTAGCCCCCCTTTTTAAGGGGGGACGGCGCTAAAAGCGCCAGGGGGGATTCGGACGCAACGCGTTGCGCCCCTACATGGCTGATATATTTTTGTTTCGTTGTATCAAGGGCTGCCGTCGCTCCCCCGTATTCCGGCCTAACAAAAATCACCAAACAAAAGCAAGCAGAGTTGTACCCATGCCGCGCACAACGAAAAACCATTTAGAAAGAGAAAAAGTTTGGCGTTAGAAAGCAGGAGGCGATTAAGAAGCCCAGATTGAATACGCGGCGAGCGCGGGGCCGATCCATAAAAAGCCGTCGATCATATCCAGACAGCCGCCGTGGCCGGTGTTGCTTGCGCCAGAATCTTTGGCGCCGCTGTCGCGCTTGATGGCGGATTCAAACAAATCGCCAATCTGACCGATGACCGATAACACAACCGTCACGCTCAACAGTTCGGCGAACGCATACGGTTGTTCGATCCAAAAGGTTTTGCCCCAAAAATGGCTGTGGATATACCCCGAGAGCGCAACCAGCGCGACGGTCAACGCGATGCCGCTCACTGCGCCTTCCCAGGTTTTGTTGGGGCTGAGGACGGGGGCGAGTTTGGTGCGTCCCATTAGTTTGCCGCCAAAGTACGCGCCGGTATCGGTGAAACACGCGACCGATAATAAGAAGAAGAGAAACGCAGGGCCGTGTTCTAAACTGCGCACATAGGGCAGCGTCGCCAGGGGGCCGAGTAAGTAGATCAACGCCAAACCGTGAACGGCGAACTCATTGCGCGAACCGGTGAGTGAATGGCGGATGGTCAAAATGCAGGAGCCCCAAAAAAACAGCAGCCCGCAGGGAATCACCCAGATGGGTTGAACGATGGACGAAGCCATAAAGAGGAGCCCGACGGCGATTTGCCAGATCGAGATATTGGGACAGAGTTTTACGTTATAAAGCGCGTAGAGTTCAACGCGGCCTACGAGAAAAAATACAAATACAGCCACAG